>JBAVVQ010000131.1:0-3385 GCA_049697375.1 Rhodomicrobium sp. | reverse complement strand
AGCCTGCCAAAGTCGTCATTACCGCCGTCATGCGAAAGCTCATCGTCACCTTGAACGCCATCCTCCGCTCGGGCGAACCTTGGAGCCATGCGAAAACCGCTTGACTCCAAAGACGGTAGATAGGGCTGGGGGCGGTCGCGATCCGTTGACGTGTTCAAGACACTTTGCTTAATGCCCAGGCCGCCTCGGCTCATCTCAGGACGAGGCGAAGATGAAGCTATCGACCTTCTTGCAGTCTTCTGGCGCCAGCACGACGATCCCTGGAATGTCGATGTGCTTGAAGACGGCTTCAATCTTCGAGGCGCCCCATCCATTATTGTTCGTGCTCACGTCGAAGACAGGTTTCAGGTCTTTCACGATGCAGGTGCCGCGTGTGTAGGTCCCCGTCAGCCCCATCGCCCGCCGCGCCGATCCCTTAAGCCCTGGAATCGTCCCCTCAAGCCATCCGCTTGTGGATAACGCATAGGTTTTCGGGGTGGTCTCGGTCGCAAAAAAGGTGTCGACCTCAAATTGGCAGGACAGCGCCCGGCAGTAGATGCCGGATTTGATGGCCTCGATCTTCGCTTTGAAGGCGTCCTTGACGAACGGCTTGATGTCCCGCGGGCCCTCCGCGAAAGAAGGGCCAGCAAAACTGGAACTCAACATAGCCACGAGTGTCATAAAAAATCGGCGCATGCTAATCCAAATCCAACGTCTTGGACATTTGCTTCATCGAGGATATCTCCCTCCGGCGCAAGCGTTATCTTCGCCAGGAAAGCAGCAAAAGGATGGAAAAGCGCGCGTGACTGCGCTACCACACTCATAAACCGCCAAAGGATCGTGCACATGCGTCTCGACAGTATTCCCATCGGAACGAATCCACCTTTCGACGTCAACGTCATTGTCGAAGTGCCGATCGGCGGTGAACCGATCAAATACGAACTGGACAAGGCGTCCGGAGCAATGTTCGTCGACCGCATGCTTTATACGTCGATGCATTATCCAGGCAATTACGGCTTCATTCCGCACACGCTTTCGAACGACGGCGATCCGATCGATGTGCTGATCGCCAACTCACGGCCAATCATGTCCGGCGCGGCCTGCAACTGCAGGCCGGTCGGCGTGCTCTTTATGCAGGACGAAGCTGGCGGCGACGAGAAGATTATTGCCGTCCCATCCGACAAGGTCTCGCCGATCTATCGGGGGATCACGAACTATTCCGACCTGCCCGAGATGCTTCTGTCGCGCATCGCGCACTTCTACAACCACTACAAGGATCTCGAGAGCGGCAAATGGGTGAAGATCGATCGGTGGGGCGATGCGGCGGAAGCCCGCTCGATGATTGAAGTGGCCATAAAAGCGGCGCGAGATAAGGCATAAGGAGAAGCGCGTCGCGGTTCGAGTCGTAAAGATTCGGACGGACAAGCAGGCAAGGGGCGTTGCGAGGCGCGGGGGCGCAGGGGAATTGTTGCACTGCCCGGCGCCTCTGCTAGCGTCCGCGGCGGCATTCCGGCTTTCCGGCGGCCGCCGGATTGGGAGAATTCTCGTTCAGATGAGAAGTGGGAAGGGACAGTCATGACATTTACAGATCGCGCGCCGCGTCGCAGTACGAATCCCGAAGAGTGGTTCAGCATTTTGCTTGCTTTGATGGCGACCATCGGAGGGGCGATTTTCATCGGCTATTATCCGCAATATAAGCCGACCGAAGTTGGCGGCGGCGTGGCTTGGGCCGTTCCGGTCTGGATCGGGTTCTTCTACCTCATCATCCAGATGACCTTTCTGCTTTTCTCCGCAAGCCAGATCCGGGCGCTGGGCGTCCTCGATTCGGTGCTTGCGATCTCGCCGGTGGTCGCCGGGTTGGTGCTGCTGGTTCAGGCGATCATCAGCCCGACCTTCCATCTGTCGTCTTTTCAGCTCAACTCCCTTGCGGTGCTCATTGTCGCGGGCGCGTCAGAGTTTCTCCTGACGATCTGGATCCGGTTCGTCCTCAACCGCCGCACCATCGGCTTCGGTCCCGATTCATAAGCGGCTTGATCATTTGCCATGTCCGAAACGAGGCCGGAAAGGCGTTTTGCGCCTTCTCTGGCGATAGCGTTTCTGGCGCGGCGCTGCATTCGGACGCAGGCGTGGTTCCCCGAAGGGCATCAGGTTGGGATACAGGCGAGGTAGGGTATGCGGCTAGCGATCATGGGAGCTGCCGGCCGGATGGGCCGCGAACTCATTCGCACCATCCATGAATCGCCCCATTGCGGGGTGGCTGGCGCGGTTGAAAGGCCAGACTCTCCCTTTATTGGCAAGGATGCGGGCGAAGTTGCGGACGTCGGGCATCTCGGCGTCAAAATCACGAGCGAGGCGCTTCCGCTTTTCACCCACATTGAGGGCGTGCTTGATTTTACGTCTCCCGCAACGAGCGTCGCGACGGCGGCGCTCGCCGCCCAGGCTCGCATCGTTCACGTCATCGGCACGACCGGGTTTTCCGCCGAGGATGAAGCGAAAATCGAAGCGGCGGCCCGCCATGCGACCATCATCAAGTCGGGCAATATGAGCCTCGGGGTGAACCTTCTCGCCGCGCTCGTCGAGGAGGCGGCGCGCGCGCTCGATGAGCGCTTCGACATCGAAATTGTGGAGATGCACCACAAGCACAAGGTCGATGCGCCCTCAGGGACAGCGCTTCTGCTCGGCAAGGCGGCTGCCGCTGGGCGTCGCATCGCGCTCGCCGATCACAGCGTCAGGGCGCGCGACGGGCATACCGGGGAGAGGCTTCTCGGCTCTATCGGCTTCGCCGCGCTGAGAGGCGGCAGCGTCGTCGGCGATCACACCGTCATTTTTGCCGGCGCTGGCGAGAGGCTGGAACTGACCCACCGCGCTGAAAACCGCCAGATCTTCGCCCGCGGCGCTTTGACTGCGGCGCTTTGGGGCCAGGGGCGGGGACCGGGCTTATTTTCGATGCGCAACGTGCTCGGGATCTGATAAGCCCAAGCTGATTTTGCATGAAGCGGGGATAGCGACATGGACAATGTGCTCGTGCTGGTTCGTCATGGCCAGAGCGAATGGAACAAGCTGAATCTTTTTACGGGCTGGCGCGATCCGGATCCTACAGAGACCGGCGTCGAGGAAGCTCGCCGGGCCGGTAAGCTCATCAAGAAAGAGCGGATCGTTTTCGACATCGCCTTTACGAGCGGGCTGAAGAGAGCTCAGCACACACTTGAAATGATCCTTGGCGAGTTGGGCCAGCAGGATCTGGAAACCATCAAGGACCAGGCGATCAACGAGCGCCACTATGGCGATCTGTGCGGCTTGAACAAGGACGACGCGCGCAAGAAGTGTGGCGAGGAGCAGGTCCACATATGGCGCCGCTCCTATGATGTCTCGCCTCCCGGAGGGGAGAGCCTCAAGGATACCGCTG
>JBAVVQ010000130.1:0-13585 GCA_049697375.1 Rhodomicrobium sp. | reverse complement strand
CAATTGCCTACCCATTTGCAGCGGGCTCTCATAGGCAATTGCGAGACATAAGCCACACGAGACTCATGTTTTTGCTAGTGTCCCTTTGTCTCCGAATTGCCGTATGAGCGCGCTGCAAGTTGGGCGGCAATTCAGAGACGGGACACTAGCGCGGCAAAAAGATTTGCGTGATATGAAGTTGAAAGCCAGCGCCGGTCAAGAGAAGCTCGCGAAATGATGGAAAGTGATCAACCGTTCAATTCGCGCGCTATTGAAGAGCGCTATCTCTCGATAAAGGAGCGGGTCTGGTGCGCTGCGCAGCGGCATGGGCGCGAGCCGGCTTCGATCAAGTTGGTTGCGGTGACGAAGACATTCCAGGAAGGCGAAATTGAGCCCGTGCTTCGCCAGGGGCACTGTTGCTTCGGCGAAAACCGCGTCCAGGAAGCGACGCGAAAGTGGCCGGGTTTGCGCGAGCGGTTCCCTGCGATTGAGCTGCATTTAATCGGCCCGCTTCAGAGCAACAAGACGAAGGAGGCTGTCGCCTTGTTCGATTGCATCGAAACTCTGGATCGGCCCAAGCTGGCGGCGGCGCTTGCCTCCGAAATCCAGCGGCAAGGGAAAGCGCCCAGGCTGCTCATCCAGGTGAATATCGGTCTTGAGCCGCGGAAGGCTGGGATTGCGCCGGCTGACACGGCCGCGTTTGCAAGGCGCTGCACGAACGAATTCAGTCTCGATATCAGCGGCCTGATGTGCATTCCGCCGTTCGAGGAAGATCCGCTGCCGCATTTTGAAAAACTGGGGGCGCTTCGCGATGAACTCGGACTTTCCGAGTTGAGCATGGGGATGAGCGGCGACTTTGAGGAAGCCATCGGCGCGGGCGCCACCATTGTTCGCGTCGGTTCGGCCATTTTCGGCAGCCGGTAAAAGCGTCCGCATAAGCGTAAAGGGCTGCCAATACGGCAGCCCTCGCGATGAGACTTCATTACGCCAGGTGTTCTAAGACCGGGAACCTTCACCGACCCGGCGCTGCCACCAGCCCTTCCGGGGCGGCGCAGTCCTGACAGGCTTCGGCTTTGGCTCGGGCGGCGCCGCAGGCTGCGGGACAACCGTGAGTTCCACGGCAGGCTCTTGATTGGGTTCAGATGCGGCTGCCGCTTCTTGCGGTTTATCCGTCTCCGGCGGGCCCGCGGGTTGCGGCTCGGAAGGAGGTTCGGCCTGCGGAATGGTCTCGGCCGGCGTCTGAGCTTGTTCGATCTCCTGCTCGATCACCTGCTCAGGCTCCGGCGGGATTGGAGCCGGACGTATCGGCCCAAGCGCCAAATTTTTCGGGAAATCATGATTGAAGTCGATTGTAGGCTGTTCGCCAAGACCCGGTATGTGAGCCGAGTTCTGAGCGCGAGCATATTCCGGGGCGCCTCCCTCGTCGCGATGCCGGCGTCCTCCTCGTCTGCCCCTCCGCCGATTGCGACGGAATTGGCCGTCAGTCTCGCCTTCTACGGCGTTATGAAGCGCCGCAGCCTGAGCCTCCGGCTGTGTTTCGGGCTGATTTTGAACCGGCGCGATTTCCGCTTCGTCTTCGTCGTCATCGACCTCTTCGCTTCCAGCTTCGGCGAAGGAAACCGCGCTTCCATTCTGCAGAGCGGGTTCAGAAGGCAGATCCGCGCGGGCGCGCCTGCGTCTGCGTCTGCGACGGGATGGCTGTTTGTCGTCGCTTTCGCCGCCGGCATCTTCCTCTTCTTCGGCGCTTGGTAGCGCGGCTGCCTCCATGTGCACCGCTTTTGACTCGCCTGGGGGAGGCGCAGCGGCCTCCGTACCGCGCTCGAGCGCGAAGTGAGCCCCATGCGCCTTCTCGTCCAGTTGGATGACAAGCGTCACCCCATAGCGCATTTCGATGTCCCGAAGATAGGAGCGCTTGTGGTTGAGGATGTAAAGAGAGGCCTCGCTCGACGCGCTCACCGTGAGGTTGGCGGGTCCTTGCGTGCGGAGGTGGTCTTCGATCGAACGAAGGATCATCAGCGCCACGGACTCTGTCGATCGGATATGGCCTACGCCTTGGCAAATCGGGCAGGGCATTGTGGATACTTCCACAACGCCTTGGCGCAACCGCTGCCGTGACATCTCCAGAAGGCCGAAATGGCTGATATGGCCGACCTGGATGCGCGCCCGGTCATGGCGGAGGCATTCCTTGATCTTGCGCTCCACAGCCCGGTTGTTGCGCCGCTCGTCCATATCGATGAAGTCGATGACAATCAGACCCGCCAAATCCCGAAGACGCACCTGCCGGGCCACTTCTTCAGCGGCTTCAAGGTTGGTCTTGAGCGCCGTATCCTCGATGGAATATTCGCGAGTGGCGCGGCCGGAGTTCACGTCGATTGCGACGAGGGCTTCGGTCTGGTTCAGGACGATATAGCCGCCCGACCGCAAGGTCACGACAGGACTGAACATCTGGTTTAACTGCCGCTCGACCTCATACTTTATGAAAAGAGGTTCGGGCTCCTTGAAGAGCTGGACGTTTTTCGCATGGCTCGGCATGAGCATGCGCATGAACTCCTTGGCGTCCCGGTGGGCGTTCTCGCCGGCGACGAGGATTTCATCGATGTCTTTGTTATATAGATCGCGGATGGATCGCTTGATGAGGTCGCCTTCCTCGTAAACCAAGCAAGGCGCGGTCGACTTCAACGTAAGATCGCGGACATTTTCCCAGAGCCGCAGCAGATACTCGAAATCGCGCTTGATTTCCGCCTTCGTGCGGGCCGCGCCGGCCGTGCGGATGATGAGGCCCATTCCTTCCGGAACTTCGAGCTCCTGAGCGATTTCCTTCAGCCGCTTGCGGTCCGACGGGACGGTGATCTTGCGTGAAATGCCGCCGCCGCTGGCTGTATTCGGCATCAGGACTGTGTAACGTCCCGCGAGCGAAAGATATGTGGTCAGCGCCGCTCCTTTGCTGCCGCGCTCCTCCTTGACCACCTGGATCAAGACGATCTGGTTGCGTTTGATAACTTCCTGAATTTTGTAGTGCCGCCAGCGCCTTTTATGGCGCTGTGGCAGCTCCTCCAAAGCGTCTTCGGAGCCGACAACCTCAACCGGAGCAGGGCTGGGCATCTCGGGAACAGAGATGATGCTCCCTTCGCCTGAAGCGGATTCGTTTTCCCAATGCGTGTTGCCTTCATCTATGGAGGCGGCTTGGTTTGGCTTTGGCTCGACAGCCACTTCTCCTTCCGCCTCCAGAGCGGCATCGGCGCCCTTATCTTCCTCGATGTCGTCGGGATGCGCGGGAATTTCGTCGCGCGCTTCTTCTGCGCGGGCTACTGCGGCTGTGAATTCCTCATAAATTGTCGGAGGAAGAATGGCTTCCAACGCCATTGGCGCCCCCCGCCCCGTGGGCGGTTGATCGTGGTCTTCGGGCTGCGGCGGAGGCTCTGTCTGGACTGCCTCCTCAATTTTCGCCTGTTCCACAGTTGCCGGCGTCTCTGCCGCTTCAACGGTGGCGCCTTGGCTATCGTTCACTTCTTCTGAAACAATAGGCGTTTGTTCGACGGGGAGTTCCGTCTCGGAAGGACCCGGAGGGACGGTTTCTGTGACTGGCTCAGTTGATTGGACGGCAGCTTCCGTTGCGTCCTTTTCTTCTTTTTCCGGTTCCTTTGACGCCGGTTCTCTTGAGCTTCCGTTGTCGTGATGGTCCTGGAAACGGCCGTGGCCTTCAGCCGCCTCCTCTTTCATGAGGGCTTCTCGGACGGCGACAGGAATCTGGTAATAATCGGGATGGATTTCCGCGAAAGCGAGAAACCCATGGCGATTGCCGCCATAATTTACGAAAGCGGCCTGCAGCGAGGGCTCAATCCGAGCCACCTTCGCGAGATAGATATTTCCTCTGAGCTGCTTCCTTGATGCGGATTCGTAATCAAATTCCTCAACGCGGTTGCCGCGCGTCACCACCACCCTGGTTTCCTCCGGGTGGGTGGCGTCGATTAACATTTTGTTTCCCATGATAAATTCTTTCCGGCGCACCAGCGTCAGAGCAAGGTCTCGCGATCATGGCCACATGATCGAACGGACCGCCTTGCCGGGCGCACTGTTGGTTGATCGCGCGCTCGCCGCCTCCGGCCAGCATAACGCTGGTCACGCCCTCGACGGGGGAGTAGGGGCTCAATAGGCTTTCGAAGCCACGTCTGGCATCTTCCGAAAAAAGCGAGTTTGAGCGCGAAGTTGACATTCTCTTGGTCTCAGCTCGCCGACGGCTCGATTCATATGAAAAGAGGCGGCGCAACCACGATCCGGGGTTATTCTTATCCAGGATTCAGCATCCTGGCCGTTTTGTTCTGACAACCGCCTGTGCCGTCCGATCAAAGATCGAGAGTTTATTGCGGTTGTCAAATCTTCGCCCGCTGATCCTTACGTCCGGCGCAGGTGGAGCTTGCAGCCAGCTTAAACCGACCAGGGTTGATATCTCTCTAATACGTTGTGTTCGCCCCCGCCGCAAGCAAGACATAAACGACGGCCTGTGAAATGTGAGAACTGCTTGTGTATTCATTCCCGGTGCTGGCTGTAGACGGACCTTGATTGGGTGCTATAAGCGAAGGTCTAAAGCTGAGCCGAAGGGCGTTGGATGGTAAGGAAACGAGTAAATATTGGACTCCTGCAGGGGGTGGCGCGCCTTCTTTTTTTCCTTATCGCCTTGGGATCGGGCCAGGCTGCAGACGCCGATCAAATTTTATTGAGCGCACAAATCGGCGGCGATATTCAGCGAACAAGATACGTCGCCTTCCTTTCGAAAAAGGTTGAATACCGCATATTCTCGATCGCCGATCCCTATAGAATCGTTGTGGATTTGCCCGAGGTGGACATCCAGGTCCCGGCCGAGAAAGGCAGGGGGCTGATCTTGTCGTCGCGCTCGGGACTGTTTGCGGCAGGGAAATCGCGCATCGTGATCGATCTTGTCGAGCCGGCGCTTATCGAAAAGTCAGAGCTTCTTGCGCCCGAAAACGAGCTTCCAGCACGTCTCGTCATCGAGTTGACACGATCCTCGCACAGGGCGTTTCTCGCCGCCGCCAGAATTCCGCCGCCGATCCAAAGGGCCGACGCGAGCCAGAGCGCCGCCGTCACCGAAAATGCGCAAGATAAGCGGCCGCTTATCGTCGTCGATCCCGGTCATGGCGGGGTCGATGCGGGCGCGCACGGAAGAGTCACGAATACGCCTGAAAAAGAGGTGACATTCGCGTTTTGCAAAGTTTTGGCGGAGAAGCTCGAAGCGACCGGCCGTTATCGTGTCCTTATGACGCGAGATCAGGATGTTTTTGTTCCGTTGGACGAGCGCGCGCAAATGGCGTCCGGGCCGAAAGCGGACCTCCTCATTTCCATTCACGCCGACACCCTCGATGTCAAACGATTTGGCGTCAAGAGCCTTCAGGAAGTCAGGGGAGGAACGGTCTACACATTGTCGGAGGAAGCCTCGGACGAACAGGCCAGGACTTTGGCGCAAATCGAGAACAAAGCTGATGTCGAGGCCGGCGTCGCAAGTGAGGCGCAGTCGCCTGCCGTCTCCGAAGAAATCAACAGCATATTGAGCGAACTCGAGAGCCGGAGCAAAAAGAACAGGTCATTGGCGATCGCCAACTACCTCATTGAGCATTTGAAGGAAAAAATGAAATTCAACTCAAGGCCTCATCGTTCGGCCAATCTGCGCGTGTTGAAGGCGATGGGCGTTCCATCTGTGCTGATTGAGCTCGGCTACTTGAGCAATGATGAGGACGAGAGGCTTCTGACATCCAACGACTGGCGGGCGGCGAAAGCCGCCCTTCTGGCGGACACAATTAATGCGTTCATGTCCGAGCGTCAGGCTCAAATCCCGTTGTAGTTATTTACTGTGAAAGTGGACTGCAGTTGTTCAGGACATGATCTTGTGGTTAGCCAACGGAGAGTTGCCGCTATTTGCTGTCACAATTTGGCTATGCGATTATGCTGGTGATTGCACCGCCAAAATCACTCCGGTCATAAAATTTGGTCCGAGCGCAAAACCGGACGAATAACCAAATGTGAAACTAATGCAAAGTTATAGACCTGTGAAACCACCTTTGAAAAAGAAGAAGCACCGAAAGAGCCTGTTTCTTAATTTTCTGGGCTTTGCTTTCACCGCAGGGGTTTTTTTATTTCTCGCCGCCGCCGCCGCCGCTGGTTATTTTTTATGGATCATTGCGAAAGATTTGCCGGACTACGACAAGCTTGCGACCTACAAGCCGCCCGTCATCACGCGCGTTCATGCAGGTGACGGCAGACTTATAGCGGAGTTTGCAAAAGAGCGGCGCATTTATGTTCCGGTCCAGACCATGCCGAAAATGGTCATCAACGCGTTCCTCGCTGCGGAAGACCAGAATTTCTATGAACACAACGGTCTCGACTTTCGCGGCATCCTTCGCGCCGTCTACAACAATGCGACGAAGAAAAAGAAGGAAGGCGCGTCCACCATTACGCAGCAGGTGGCGAAGAACTTCCTTCTGACGAGCGAGCAATCCTATTTGCGCAAGGCGAAAGAGGCAATTCTCGCGATCAGGATCGAGCGCGCCTACACCAAGGAGCGCATACTCGATCTTTATCTCAATCAGATTTATCTGGGCGCCGGATCGTATGGCGTCGCCGCCGCCGGATTGCGTTATTTCGGCAAGGAGCTCCATGAATTGCAGATCCATGAAGCGGCCTATCTCGCTTCCTTGCCAAAGGAGCCTTCCAAGTTGCAGCTTACGACGGCGCGTGGGAAGAATTTTACGGAAGCGCTCAACCGCCGGAACTCCACGCTCGACAATATGGCGCGCTTCAAGTTCATCAGCGCCGAGGAAGCCGAGAACGCGAAGAAGATGCCGCTCGAAATGACGAACCGTCAGGTCGGGCCGTCCACCTTTGCCGCGGAGTATTTCGCCGAGGAAGTCAGGCGCTCGCTGATCGATCTTTATGGGCAGGAGGACAATGACAACAACTCAAGCTATTACGCGGGCGGCTATTCCGTTCGCTCGACCCTCGATCCCAATCTGCAGTTGATGGCGCGCGCCGCTCTTCGCGCGGGGCTTGTTGCTTTTGACAGGAAGCACGGAGGCTGGCGCGGCCCGGTTTCCAAGATCGACGTCGCCGGCGGCGAATGGGGCGCCAAACTCACCGAAGTGCCCAGTCTTTCCGATGTTGAACCGTGGAGGCTTGGGGTTGTCCTGCAGTCTGCGAAAGACAAGGCTGTCATCGGTCTTCAGCCGGCCCGTTATCCGAACGGAACGATCGAGGAGGGAAGGAAGACAGTCGAGCTCTTCCAGGACGGAGCCAAATGGGCCATCGAGAGCGTGGCTCGCAGAGGACGGATCAAGGGCGCCGCAGGCGTCAGCGATGTCCTGACGGTTGGCGATATCGTCTACGTTTCGCCGCCGACCGAACTCGACATGCTCAACAAGGAGAGCAATCTGCTGAAGCCAGTCAAAGGCGAGGCGAATCCTGCTGCGCCGAGATGGCAATTGATGCAGATACCGCAGATTGGAGGCGCCACAGTTGTCATGGACCCGCATACGGGGCGTATCCTGGCGATCGTCGGCGGGTTCAGTTTCGCGGAGAGCCAGTTCGACAGAGCGGTCCAGGCGAGGCGCCAGCCAGGTTCCTCATTCAAACCCATCGTTTACGCTGCGGCCCTCGATAATGGCTACACGCCGGTCAGCGTTGTGAACGACGCCGCGATCGAGATCGATCAAGGAAATGGCCTGGGAGTCTGGAAGCCGGACAACTATGACAAACAGGTGCACGGCGCGCAGCCCTTGCGCATAGGCATCGAAAAATCCCGAAACCTGATGACGGTTCGCTTGGCGCAAGACATCGGTATGCCGATCGTCAGCGAATACGCCCGCCGTTTCGGCGTCTACGACGATCTGCCGCCCTTGCTCTCGATGGCTCTGGGCGCGGGCGAAACGACGCTTGTGAGATTGACGACGGCTTATTGCATGTTCGTCAATGGCGGCAAGAAGATCAACTACACCTTCATCGACCGGATCCAGGACCGTCTTGGGCAGACCATCTGGCGCCATGATCCGCGCCAATGCAATGGATGTAGCGCGGCGTCATGGCGAGGACAGGATGAGCCGGAGCTTCAGGACGACCGGAAACAGATCATCGACCCGATGACGGCGTACCAGGTCACGTCGATGCTTGAAGGCGTCGCCATCCGGGGAACCGGCGCGGTCATCTGGAAACGCGTCGGCAAGCCGCTGGCGGGAAAGACGGGCACGACGAATGAAGAAAAGGATGCCTGGTTCATAGGGTTCTCGCCCGATTTGGCGATGGGCGTCTTCATTGGTTATGACAACCCGCAACCGATGGGACATGGCGAGACAGGCGGCGAACTTGCGGCCCCGATCTTTGCCGATTTCTTCAAGATGGCCCTCAAGGATAAGCCCGCCGTGCCGTTCCGCACGCCTCCGGATCTCCTGCAGGTCAGGGTTAATCGAAGGACAGGCAATCGCACGGACCCGAACGATCCCGACGCAATCACCGAATATTTCAAGCCGGGCACGGAGCCTTCAGACGGATACGCAACCGCGGCGGATTATTCCGGGCAGGAGCGTCCCCACAGCTTTAGCGGATGGGGAGCACCCCCTCCAGGCCCATGGGGCGCGCCTCCGCCATCGCCTCCGCCGGGCGCAGGCGGCTTCCCGCCGCCTTACGGGCACGAGCCGCATGCGGGAGGGTTGTACTAGCGTGCGCGGCCATCATCTTTACGCGGTCTGACAAAAGGTTTACGCACGCAATAATGAGCTGAACCGGAGCCGCCGCATGCGATCCGGGGCCACCACAGACGGAACCCGATATGCGCCCTGAAACACTCGCGATCGTCGACGAGATCAAGCAATCCCTCTCGCTCTTGCGGAGGTATCTTTGACTGGGACAAAGCCACGGCCCGTCTCGCGAGCCTGAACGCTACCGTTGAAGACCCGGGCCTTTGGGACAATCCTTTGCGCGCTCAGAAGCTTCTTCGCGAGCGGCAGCACCTGGATACGGCGCTGACGGCTTATTCTCGGCTCGATGGCCGCCTCAACGATGCCGCTGGCCTGATCGAGCTTGGCGAAGAGGAAAATGACGAGGAGGTGGTGCGCGACGCGCAAGCTTCGCTCGCCGTCCTTCGAACTGAAGTTCAGAAACGCGAGGTTGAGGCGCTCCTGTCCGGCGAGGCCGATAGCAATGACACCTTCCTCGAAGTGCATGCCGGAGCGGGCGGCACCGAAAGCCAGGATTGGACCGAGATGCTTCTGCGCATGTATATGCGCTGGGCGGACGAGCAGGGCTACAAGGTCGAACTCATCGAAAGCAACGCCGGCGAAGAAGCTGGCCTGAAGTCGGCGACGATCCAGGTCAAGGGGCAGAACGCTTATGGCTGGCTCAAGACGGAATCCGGCGTTCATCGCCTCGTGCGCATTTCGCCTTACGATTCCAACGCGCGCCGGCACACAAGCTTTGCGTCTGTTTGGGTCTATCCCGTTGTCGACGACGCCATCGATATCGCGGTGAATGAAAGCGACTGCCGGGTTGACACCTATCGCGCGAGCGGCGCTGGCGGTCAGCACGTCAACACCACGGACAGCGCGGTGCGCATCACGCATATCCCGACTGGAATTGTCGTCCAATGCCAGAACGAACGATCCCAGCATAAAAACCGGGCGACGGCATGGGCGATGTTGAAGGCCCGTATTTACGAGATGGAGTTGAAAAAGCGAGAGGAAGCCGCGCAGGCCGCCGCTGCTTCAAAAACAGACATCGGGTGGGGACATCAGATCCGGTCTTATGTGCTGCAGCCCTACCAGATGGTGAAGGATCTGCGCACCGGCGTCGTGAGCACCAATCCGCCTGCCGTGCTGGACGGAGACCTCACGCAATTTATTGAGGCCGCGCTCGCTCAGCGCGTGCATGGCGGCGGCCCGGCGAGCGTCGCGGATTTGGATTAGCCCGCATTCGTCGCCCCGGAAAGCGCTTGAGCTTATCCGGGGTCAGGAGCCGTTCCGGGATGACGAAACGGAAGCCGGCGCGCTTCGGAGTATCGCCGCCATTTCCCCAATGATGGAGCGGGCGGCGGCGGATGGATCGCTCGCTCGAATGATTGGCCGGCCAACGACGATGTAATCCGCGCCCGTCCGCAGAGCGTCGCCCGGCGTTGCTGTGCGCGCTTGGTCGTCGCCCGCGACACCCTGCTCGGATTTCGGCCGGATGCCGGGACAGACTAAAGCGAGGCGACCGCGGAACGCCGCCTTCAAATCGCGTGCCTCCCACGCCGAGGAGACGACGCCCTCGAAACCTGCATCCGCCGCAAACGCCGCCCGCTGCAGCACAAGATCGCGCGACGAAAGCGCAATCCCTTGCTTGCTCAGATCGTCTGGGTTCGCGTTTGTAAGAAGCGTGATCCCGAGCAGCTTTAAGCTTGACCCCGCCCGCCCGCGAACCGCGGCTTCGAGCGTCTGCCTGTCCTGGGCGTGCACCGTGAGAAACGCGGCGCCGAGGTCCGCAACACGCGCCGTCGCCCTCTCAACCGTATTCGTAATATCGAGCAGTTTCGCATCCACGAAAACCGAAACCCCGGACGAAGCGAGCTTTCTGACGAGTTCCACGCCGCCCGCCATGAGGAGTTCGAGTCCGATCTTGGCGATGGCGTTGGGGAGCGCGAGGCGCTGCCAGAAATCATACGCCTGCGCCGCATTAGGCACGTCGAGCGCCACGATGAGCTTGCGTTCGGCTTCCACCTCAAGAGATGGCATGGCGCTCATTCCCACTCGATCGTTCCCGGCGGTTTCGAGGTCACATCATAAACGACGCGGTTGACGCCCTTCACTTCGTTCACGATGCGCGTCGCGATATCTCCGAGGAGGTCCAACGGAAAGCGGTAGAAATCCGCGGTCATGCCATCAACCGAGGTGACGGCGCGAAGCGCGAGCACATGATCATAGGTGCGTGCGTCTCCCATTACGCCAACGGTTTGCACCGGCAGCAGCACTGTGAAAGCCTGCCAGATATCGTCGTAAATCCCAGCCGCCTTCAGCTCTTCCAGATAAATCGCGTCGGCTTTGCGTAAGACCCGCAACTTCTCCTCCGTGATCGCGCCGGGTATGCGGATGGCGAGTCCCGGCCCTGGGAACGGGTGCCGTTTCAGGAACGCATCCGGCAGCCCAAGCTCGCGGCCAAGCGCACGGACCTCATCCTTGAACAGCTCGCGAAGCGGCTCGACCAGCTTCAGCTTCATGCGTTCCGGCAAGCCGCCGACATTGTGATGCGACTTGATGGTGACGGATGGACCGCCGTGAAACGAGACGCTTTCGATGACGTCGGGGTAGAGCGTGCCTTGGGCCAGAAATTCCGCGCCGCCGACTTTATGCGCGGCTTCGTCGAACACCTCGATGAACAAGCGCCCGATCGTCTTGCGCTTCTGCTCGGGATCGGTGACGCCTTCAAGAGCCGTCAGGAAGCGTTCGTGGGCCTTCACATGGATCAGCGGAATGTTGTAGGCGCCGCGGAATAGACTTTCGACTTCCTCCGCTTCGCCCTCGCGCAACAGGCCGTGATCGACGACAATACAGGTGAGCGCGTCGCCGATCGCCTCGTGGAGCAGGACCGCGGTGACAGCGGAGTCCACGCCGCCCGAGAGTCCGCAAATCACCTTCGCGTCACCGACCTGCTCGCGTACGCGGGCGATCTCGGCATCGCGGAATGTCGCCATTGTCCAGGAATTGTCGCAGCCCGCGATCTTGTGCACAAAGTTTCGCAGCATGATCGCGCCGCTCGGCGTATGGACGACCTCCGGATGAAACTGCACGCCATAGAACCGGCGCCGCTCGTCGGCGATGGCGGCGTAGGGCGCATTGCGAGTGGTGGCGATGGAGACGAAGCCGTCGGGCAGCGAAGCAACCCGGTCGCCATGGCTCATCCAGACCGGGGCCTTCTCTCCAACCCCGGCGACACCTTCGAAGAGAGATGATGCGGCTTTGATGTCGATCAGCGCAGAGCCATATTCGCGTTCGCTCGACGGCTCGACTTTGCCGCCAAGCCGGGCGACCATGCCCTGCTGCCCGTAGCAGATGCCGAGCACCGGAACCCCCGCCTCGAAAATTGCATCCGGTGCCTGGGGAGCGCCCGGATCGAAAACGCTCGCCGGGCCGCCGGAAAGGATGATCGCCTTCGGCTTCAGCTCCGCGATGGCTTTCCCGGCTGCGTTGAAGGGCACGATCTCCGAGTAAACGTTGGCTTCGCGCACGCGCCTCGCGATCAGCTGCGTGAACTGCCCGCCAAAATCCACAATGAGAACAACATCGGTTATGGGGAGACCGTGCAAGGGCCGCTCCTCTCTCTCTAGTACGCACCCCGCCGGAAATCCTGTCCCGTCCTTCAGGACAGCTTTTCGCAGGCAAGTTCGCTTAAACGCTTGCGGCGAATGGATGCGAATGTCACTCCGGCTGTACCAGCCACAAAAGAATGGGTCCGCGCGCCGATTGCGGACCCATGCAAGATAGACGGATTTTTTGGTGCGTCCAGAGCGGAGCCCGTTCCGCGCTCAGCTCCTAGATGCGTCCGGAAAAGTGTGAAGCGTTTTCCGATAAGACGCACGATAAAACAAAGAGCTAGAGCGCGCTTTTGATTCCATCAAAAGCGGAGACGCTCTAGTCGCAGCTTTCGATATGGCCGCTCGCACGCTTCTTGATTTGCTCGCAGGCGAAGTTCCTGGCCTGCTCCGGCAGTACTTTGTTGATTTCGGTCCAGTACGGAGCATCGCCAGACGTGCTGAGAGCGCCGTAGAACCAATAGCCGGCCACGGCCAGAATGCCGAGGATGACTAGATAGAAGATGGCCTTGATGAAACCCATTTCGGAACTCGCTTTTTTTGGTGGTTGCTCTTTGACGGTGGGTTGCCGACTGAGCATCCCCAGGCGTCCTTAGATCCAATTTGTAATAGGTTTTTGACCGGATCTAAGACGCAGCAATGCAGGAAATGTGTCTCTTTTGCGGCAGTGTGAGCTTGAGCCACTATGTAGAGGCATTATGCGACGCTTTTTATTAAAAGTGCGATGTAAAACCCATCGGCGCCCTGCCGGGCGGGCGTCAGAAGAAGCCCCAGCTTATTGTGATTGTCGCTGCGGGTTACAGATTGAGAGAGGACTTTTGCAGCGCGCTGTTTCGCGTCAATTACGGAGAAACTGGGATTATGCTCAAGAAAGGCTTTGATTTGCTTGTCGTTTTCGTGAGGCAGGATCGAGCAGGTCACATAAGCAAGCGTCCCCTGCGGCTTCAGAAGCCGGGCCGCTCGCTCTAACAGCGCGCTTTGCGTTTCTGTGCGTTCCGCAAGTTGAGCGCTCGTCAGCCGCCACTTCGCATCGGGTCGCCGCCGCCAGACCCCCGTTCCGCTGCAAGGGGCATCGATCAGCGCGAGGTCCATTCGCCCTTCCAAAGCGGCAAGCGCGGACTCGTCGCCCGGCGGCAGTGTCTGCACGTTTCTCGCGCCCGCGCGCTTCAATCGCTCGAAGATCGGGCGAAAGCGGACCGCATCGGAGTCGTAGGCGTAAATCTGCCCTGTGTTCTGCATCTGGGCCGCCATGACGAGCGTTTTTCCGCC
>JBAVVQ010000129.1:0-6509 GCA_049697375.1 Rhodomicrobium sp. | reverse complement strand
ACTTTTCCGGCTCTATCGATTCCGATTAAGGGCTGGTTGATTTGGCATCCGTTGGGAGTGACGATGAGGGTTTTTGCTGCGCTGGCGCTCACACTTGCGCTGTTGTCCAACGCCCATGCCCAGAGCGGCGGGACTACCTATAAGATTGGTCAGATCTGTACTTTCGACATACAACAATACTGCAAAGGCATCCCCGCCAAAAGGATACGGGACTTAAAGGAATGCCTGGCCAAGCATGAAAAGGACCTGCTCCCGCGCTGCCAGGACCATTACAAGGAAGCAAAACCTTAGAGTGCGTCCGGAGAAGCATGAAGCGGCTTTCCGATAAGACGCACGATAAAACAAAGAGCTGGAGCGCGCTTGATTCCATAAAAAGCGGATACGCTCTAAGTTCTCACTCGCCCTCGTGGAAACCTGCTTCTACAAGCGCGGTCAGGGCTTCAAGGGCTTCTTCGGCTTCGGGACCCTCGGTCTCGATCGAAATCATGGTTCCGGGGCTTGCGCCGAGCATGAGAAGCCCCATGATCGAGGTGCCGGGCACTGTCTGATCGTCCTTCGTCACAGAAACTTCGGCGTCAAATTGCTCGGCCATTTTCACGAAAGCCGCCGAGGCTCGCGCGTGCAGTCCGCGCTTGTTGATGATAGTAACTTCAGCAAGGCATTGATAGATGCCGTCAGCCGCCGCCATTGTCAGCCGTCTGCGCCTCGGGAAGCTCGGTCGAAGGTACATGGCCTGGCCGGTACTTGTTAATGCGCGCTCAGGACCAAGCTCGCAACGTGGATATATTTCCGGCCCGCTTCCTGCGCTTGCTTCAAAGCGTCGGTTAACGCGACCTCCTCGCGGACGCGCGCCAGTTTGACGAGCATGGGGAGATTGACGCCCGCGATCACCTCCACCGACCCGCTGTCCATAACCGATATTGCCAGATTTGAAGGCGTCCCGCCAAACATATCTGTCAGAATAATAACGCCGTCTCCGCTGCCGACCTTCTTCACCGCAGCAATAATCGCATTGCGGCGCTCTTCCATGTCGTCGTTCGGCGCGATCGAGATGGCTGCAATTTGCTGCTGAGGCCCGACGACGTGTTCGAGGGCTGCGACAAATTCTCTTGCCAGGTTGCCATGAGTTACAATGATGAGGCCGATCATCGTCTTTCCGGGGGGCTGGCGGCGGTGGGTCTTCATCTCAATGATATTATTCTGAGGCCCATCCCTTCAACGTTCAAGCGCAATATAGTCGCCTCTGTGATAAGAGGCTGTTAATCCACTGGGTCTGCAAAACAATCTTGGATCGCCAGCGCGAGCTTGATCGGCGCCGAGGGTTCAAACGGGTCGAGGATGATGCGCCGGACAGGAATATCCAGTACCGATTCCCACTCGGTCGTCTCGGGAAGACGCGGTCTGTCGCCGGTCCAATCGAGATCGACGATAAGCTTCAGAGTAGCCTCTTTTGCCGCCTTCTGAAGGTGGGCGATACCGCAGCCTCGCACCTCGATCTTTCCATCGAGAGGCTTGGGGCACGAAGCGACAATATCATCGCCGTCCCGCCGCAGAATGACCTGATCATCGGCCACGAGCGCCACCTCTTCGCCGAGACGATCCGAGGGGAGGTAAAGAAAACGCAGCGCCAAATCCGATTTGCCCGATCCGCAAGGTCCTCTGAGGAGCGCGCCGGCATTGCCGAGGGCGACGCAGGTCCCATGCACGGTCTTTTGCCTCATGGATCTTCGTCCCCTATTGCCTCGTCCCCGAGCATGCAGGCAGGCGAATCACGAACCGGGCGCCCCACGAATGGCGCTCTTTCGCGCCGCACGCAAACGTTTGCTCACCTTTCGGAACAGGGACCGCCTCTTCCGCGCTCGCCTGGCCTCGTTTCGGATCAAGGCTTACGGGCTTGGGAGAAGCCCTGTTTTCAGCCCAGATGCTTCCTCCATGCGCCTTGACGATCTGCTGCGAGATGTTAAGGCCAAGGCCGGAGTTCTGGCCGAAGGCTCCGGGCCGGTCTGTGTAAAACCGGTCGAAGATCTTCTCCAGATTTTCATCCCGGATGCCCGGTCCTTCATCTTCGACGCAAATCTCGATCTCGTTTTCCTTCGGCAGACGCCTCGCCGTAACATAGATGGCTCCGTCCTTCGGCGAAAACGACAAGGCATTTTCGAGAAGGTTTGCGATCACCTGGCTGAGCCGGCTGTCGTGTCCGTTAACGGTGCAGTCCCGGTTTTGGGTGAAGTTCTTTGCCGTCGTGCAATCTTGCACGTTCAAGACGATTTTGGCGCCGCTGCCGCGGCGGCTCTCCCGCATGACTTCACAAAGAGTACGGAGAAGGTTCGCCATATTTACAGGTTTGGCCGTCTCGCGAGCAAGTTCTGCGTCGAGCCGCGAAGCATCGGCAATGTCGGTGATGAGGCGGTCCAGACGCCTCACGTCGTGATTGATGATATCGACGAGCTTCTTCCGATCCTCATCTGTCTTGACCCTGGGCAGCAGGCTGGCGGCGTTCCGAAGCGATGTTAGCGGATTCTTGAGTTCATGGGAGACGTCGGCGGCAAAGCTTTCAATCGCGTCGAGACGGGAATAGAGAGCATTTGTCATGTCCCGGAAAGCGCGGGACAAGTGACCGATCTCGTCGGGGCGGTCGCTGAAATCGGGGATCTGCTCCCGGTTCTTGATATTTTTTCGCACACGTTCCGCGGAAACGGCGAGACGGCGCATAGGCTCGGCGATGGTTCCCGCCAGAAGCAGCGAAAGAATCGCCGTCACAAAGGCGACCAGCCCCGCGACTTCGACGATCTGAAATCGATCCTGCGCAATCATTTCATCGATGTCACTGCCCTGCGCCGTCAGCAAGAGAGCGCCAAGCGTCGACCTTTCCCGCTGAATAGGGACAGCAATCGAAATGACTGTTTCCCCTGCTTCCGTCACGCGAATGAGCGGCGCGACACTACCTGCGAGAGCGACTCTAACTTCCTCATAAGCCTTACCCTCGGGGCCAAGGTCTTTATAGAGGGGAAGATCCGGCGTCCAGAACTCCGTTCTGAGATAGGCCCACAGGCCTGTGAAAAAGCTGGTATCAGTGTCGGCCGCGCTTCCTTCCACGCGGCCGCCATTTCCCCGGTAAAGCTGGCGGCTGTCCGAGATGAGTGTGCCATCCGTGTCGAACACGCGTGCTCTCGTCTTCGTAGGCGCGATGAGGTCGCGCAGAATGGGCGAGACGACCTCCGGATCGACCCGGAAGGACAATTCGGGATTGGATAGGCCCGAAGGAACGACAATCTTGTTTTCGTCCGCCGCCTTTCCGCTTTCGGTGGCCGCATCCGTGTTGGTCTTGCTCGTCTGAGCGATCGCGACTGCGATGATCTGGGCTTGCGTGGTCAGCGTCTCCACGCGGTTTCCCATGAACTTGTAACGGTATTGATTGAGATAGAAGATACCGCTTACAAGGACGCCGACGCCAATGACATTGATAACGATGATGCGGCGGGTAATGCTGTTGAAACGATATCGATCAAAAAAATGCCTGCCAGCGCGCAGGATGCGCAGGCGCATCGCGCGGCTCGGCCGACGGACCCGGCCCCCTTCCCACCATCGGGAAATATCAATCGTCATCGGCTAATCGAGTCCAAACGAAGGCTCACGCCTCGAACGGCCAGCAGGCAAATATTCCACCTTCTTAGAAGACCCGCAACATTGAGATTTTATTCCTTGAAGCGATACCCAACGCCATACAACGTCTCGATCACATCGAAGTTGTTGTCGACGACCTTGAATTTCTTGCGTAGCCTCTTGATGTGGCTGTCGATTGTTCTGTCATCCACGTAAACCTGATCGTCATAGGCAGCATCCATAAGCGCATCGCGGCTCTTCACGACGCCGGGACGCTGCGCCAATGCCTGCAGAATGAGAAATTCGGTCACGGTCAGCGTGACCTGCTTGCCGTCCCAGATACAGGTGTGGCGCTCCGGATCGAGCTTGAGCTTCCCGCGCTCGATGATCTTGGAGGAATCTTCGACGGCGGCAGACGTTTCACGCGGCTGGCTCCGGCGCAAGATCGCACGAACACGCTCGACAACCAGCCTTTGAGAGAACGGCTTATGGATGAAATCGTCGGCTCCCATCTTGAGGCCGAAAAGTTCGTCGATTTCCTCGTCCTTCGAGGTCAAAAAGATCACCGGCATTTCGCTTTTTTGCCGCAGCCGCCGGAGCAACTCCATCCCGTCCATGCGAGGCATCTTGATGTCGAGGATTGCGAGATCCGGCGGATCGCCCATGATCCCGTCAAAGGCGGAAACGCCGTCCGTATAGGCGACAATCTTGTATCCTTCCGCTTCGAGAAGCATGCGGAGGGACGTTAGAATGTTCCGGTCGTCATCGACAAGAGCGATTGTTGGCATCAGTGATCCAGGGTTATCTCTTCTTCAACGAGGCGTTTCTGTTGCCGAAATACCTCTAGCCGGAAAAATCCGAGAAGCGCAAGCAGCGCACGCAGATCATGGCTGAATTGCGTCGGAAAGGTCAATTCCAATTAGGGCATTGTTAAGCGGAACTTTCCGGAACTGGAATTGGGAAGGATAACCATTATCGCCAGGGCGAGGGTTGCAAAGTATGCATATTCGCGCCTTTTCAGGCCTTATAGGCGGTATGTAAGGCTTCTGTTCAGGATTTGGGGCTCCATGCTTGTGGCCCATGCTCCCGCCGGATGCGAGTCCGCGCTGATGGCTGCGCGGAGCATCGACCTGATCTGCTGCGACAGCGAACGACAGAATTCACGAAGCCGCCACGCTTCCTCCCCAACCGCGCCTTCGATCTCGGGCAGCATTTAATCCCACGCAGAGTGGCCGGCGCTGGACGCTTTATCTCCGAATCCCCCCATGAAGCCCAAGCCTCCAGCGCCGGTTTGCGGCGCCGCCTTCCGGTTCAGCTTTTTTGGCATCCTGCGAAGTGGAGCATCCCTCTTCTCAATTTCCGCTTGCATTCGCGTTCTGGATTGACTGAGCGAGGGGCTTGGAAAAGAGCCTTGCCGCGAAGGGTGACGAGGCTGCAAAGCGCCTGAAATCTTTACGGAAAAATAACGGCAAATAAGGCGCCGCCGTGGCTGCGAGAGGCGCGCTTCTGGTTAATTTGCAGGGCTGAAACATATTTAACGGACTTTTGCGCGTCCCGGTAAATGAAAAAATTCCCGCATTAAATTTAATTTAATGGGCAATTTGTTAAGCATATAAAACGTTTTGTTTTCAATGCCTTGCGGTTAACTTACCCCTCCCCGCTCAATGGCGCGGCGTCCCCGGCTTCGCGCCGAATAAACCAAACGCTAACCAAACTTATGACCGGAAATAATTCTGGCGCGCCGAAATTAACCATAGTTGGTTAATGCGTAATCGGCGCGCTTCCCATAAAGGCTACGATGGTGGAATTTGCGATGTGGCAAGACCTGTCCGGCCCGGCGGCACAGCGCCGTCCATCTCTGCTTGGGGTCGAAACCCGACTTTCAGGATAGTTGAACGAGTTTCCGCTTGTGCCCCGGCATCTGCCGCATTCCATTTCCCCGCCGGGCAATATTCCCTGGGCGAGATGATTGTCCGAATCTAACCAGAACATTGGTCTCGGCGCGTTTCCAGGTTCGGCAGGCATTTCTTGACCTCCGCTACCAGAAGGTCGGGTCGAAGCGGTTTCACAAGTGCCGGAACATCAGCGAATACTGCAGGGTGTTGCCCCCGCGAATAGCCTGAAAGCGTAACAAACCGCGTGCCGTTTGCGATCAGCTTGCGCGCAACGGGCTCGGAAGTTTCGCCGCTCAGATTGATATCGAGCACCGCGGCGTCGCATCCAACCTCTTCGATGAGAGACAGAGCTTGGGCCACCGCTCGCGCCGGACCCAAGACTTCGAAACCCGCCCCCTCCAGCACATGCGCGATCTCCATCGCCACAAGCGCTTCATCCTCGACGACAAGCACCGTCGGGCATGAGCGACAGGGAACTTTGCGCTCAGATCTCGCCTCGGACGCTGGCGAAGAGTGTGTTCCTTCGATGACCCCCGCGGCGGGGCAACGCAAGCGCCAAAACAGCCCCGTCCTCAAGAACTCAAGATCGACGCGCCCGTCCAGGCTGCTTTCGGCCAAGCGGCCAATGACGGTCGAGCCGAACCCGTTTCTGGATGGTGGCGCGACGGCCGGCCCCCGTTGTTCGCGCCAGCTCATCGTGAAGATTTCGCCGCTTGCGCCGTCGCGTTCAAGACCCCAGCCGATCGCAACGCGGCCTTTGGCAACGGACAGCGCTCCGTACTTGCCCGCATTGGTTGCAAGCTCGTGGATCGCCATGCCAAGGCTCTGAGCTGCGGAAGCAGAAAGCAAGACAGATGGCCCTTCAAGCTCGATCCTTGACCCGATCAGATCCTTGAAATGGACAAGTTGCCCGCGAACAAGCTCGGCCAGCTCCACGCCCCTCCAATCGGACTTCACAAGCAAGTCCTGGCTCGCTGCCAGCGCCTGGATGCGGTCCGAAAAGCGTTCGAG
>JBAVVQ010000128.1:0-3253 GCA_049697375.1 Rhodomicrobium sp. | reverse complement strand
GTCTTCGAGCACCGCGATTGACGAGCCGCCAAAGCCGCGCTCGCTCAAAAGCTTGGCGGCCTTTGCGGGCGTCGACCCGTCCCAGGACAAAGCGAGGATGCGCGCGCCCGGCTGGAGATAGCGGATGAGGCTCTCAAGGGCGCGTCCATGGAGCGTGATCGTCGCTGCGTCCTGGAGCGCCCAGCTCAATCGATTCGAGGCGAGGCTGAAGGAAGAAGGCTGCGGAACGCTGACTAGCTCGTCCGCGGAAACGAGGCTCGCAATTTGTTTTCCGACGCCAAAGTTGAACGGGTCGCCGCTGGCAAGCACCACGACGGGGCGGCCGCGCCTGGCGAGGATTTCCGGAAATGCGTTGTGCAGCGGGCTCGGCCAGAGAAGCCGTTCGCCCTTTATGAGCTGTGCTGCGAGTTCAAGATGCCGTGCGCCGCCAACCACCAGCTCCGCGGAAGAAACGAGGCTTTTCGCGAGCGGCGATAGGCAGCCTGCGCCATCCTGGCCGATGCCGACAATGGACAGCCAACGGCTGCTCGTGCTTTCTTTGCTGACTTCCATGCTCGGACCCGATCATGCGCATTCTTATTCTTGGCGGCACAGCAGAGGCTTCAGCGCTGGCGAAGCTTATTGCGGGCGACAATCGCTTTCAGCCCACATTATCCCTCGCGGGGCGGACCGCTGCCCCGGCCACGCCGCCCATCCCCTACCGGATCGGCGGTTTCGGAGGCTGGGAAGGGCTCGCCGCCTGGATCAAGGCTGAAGGCGCCAGCGCCATGGTGGACGGCACGCATCCCTTCGCCGCGCGCATCTCCGCCAACGCCGTGAGAGCCGTTGACGCGACGGGCATCGCGTTCGCCAGCCTGATCCGCCCAGCCTGGACCGCGCAAGATGGCGACCAATGGACCCTGGTTCCGAGCCCAGAGGCTGCGGCCGCTGCGCTTGGCGCTTCTCCGCGAACCGTGTTTCTGGCGACCGGACGGCTTGAGCTCCCGGCCTTCGCGGCCGCCCTTCAACACCGCTATATCGCGCGCGTGATTGATCATCCAGGCGATGTCGCGCTTCCGCCCCGCATCGAATTCATTTACGATCGTGGTCCTTTCGACGCCACCGCCGAGGCGCGACTCTTGAAAGAGCGGCGCGCGGACATTGTGGTTTCGAAAAATTCGGGCGGCGCCGCAACCTATGGAAAAATCCATGCGGCGCGCTTGCTGCGACTTCCGGTCGTGATGATCGAGCGCCCGCATAAGGCCGCCCTTCATACCGTCAACGACGCGGCGCAAGCGATGCGCTGGCTTGAATCGCGCCTCCATCAAGCCTCCTCCGAGCGCGGAGTGTAAACCCACGGCGAACGGTTCCCCCGGCCAATAAGCCGCGTGCTGCTCGCTCCGACGATGATCAGCGTGCGCATGTCCGCGCTTCCGGCATCGGCTTCCGCAAGAGTGGTTATCGTAACTTTGGCCTCGGCCGTTCCCGCCGCCCGGACAAACAGCGTCACGGTCTCGTCGCCCTTCAAGGTCCGCAAGAAATTGAAAGCGCGGTTCAGTTGATGGGGCCGCGCCTTCGAAGCCGCATTGTAGAGGGCGATCACGAAATCCGCCTCGGCGGCGGCCCTGAGACGTTTCTCGATGGTGGCCCAGGATTTCAAATTATCGGAGAGCGAGATGGCGCAGAAATCGCCGCCAAGGGGCGCGCCCACGCTTGCCGCGGCGGCGAGCATGGCGGTTATGCCCGGTTCGACACGAACGTCAAGATCGCGCCAAGCCGGCTTGCCCTTCTCGATGGCTTCAAAAACCGCCGCCGCCATGGCGAAAACGCCGGGATCTCCGCCTGAAACCACCGCGACGCGCCGCCCGCGCTCGGCGAGCATCAGCGCAAGACGGGCACGATCCAGCTCTACGCGGTTATCGGACGGGTGTACGGTTTGATCGGGCCGGATTTCGGGGATGCGATCGAGATAGGGGCCATAACCGACGAGATCGGTTGCTTCGGCGAGCGCCCGGGAGGCGGCGGGCGTAATGAAATCGGCCGAGCCGGATCCAAGTCCGACGATTGTAAGCGTGCCGCTCACAGCCTCCTCCCCTGGCCCGGTATAAGAATCATCGAGAAGTAGGGGGCGGACTCATCCATCACTTCGGCCAGGGGCGCTATGCGCTCGCCCGGCATGGAGCCCCGCTCGACATAGATCGCACGGTCGATCAGATTTGCTGCGGTTATGGCTCGGCGCGCCTTCGCCATATTGCGCCCGATTTTCATGATGACCGCGGCGTCGGTCTCCGCGAGGCGGCGCACGAGCGTTGCTTCGTCGAGCGTTCCCGGCAGCACCGTCAGGACATCGTCACCCCAGGTCAAGGGCGCGCCCGCGCGGGCCGAGCACCCCGAAAATCCTGTGACTCCCGGAATGACCTCTACAGGAAAATCGGCGGCGAGGCGCCGACACATATGCATGAACGAGCCATAGAAGAAGGGATCGCCCTCAGCCAGAAGGCCGACAGACTCGCCGGCGCGCAGGCGTTTTGCGATCGCCGCCGCCGCCTCCGCATAGAAGGCGCGGATCTGTTGCTTGTATCCCGGGTCGGCGACGGAAAGCTCCGTGGTGACGGGATAATGAAGGGGCATTTCCTTCCGGCCAGCCTCGATAAGCGGCGCGGCAATCCGCCGTGCGTTGCTCTTGTTCCCGGCCTTGGCGAAATAGGCAAGCGTGTCGACTGTGCGGATCAGCCCCGCCGCTCGAAGCGTCATCAGGCTCGCATCGCCCGGTCCGACCCCGATGCCGTGGAGCATCCCGGCCTTGGCCCTGCCCATGATCGCGTCGAGGGGGCTCATTCTATTTCACTCGAAAGCGCGTTGATCGCCGCGACCGCCATGGCGCTGCCGCCTTTACGTCCTCGCACGATAAGAAACGGAACGCAGCCCTCCGCGGCAAGCAACGCTTTCGATTCCGCTGCGCCGACGAAACCGACAGGCGTTCCGATCACGGCTGCGGGCGCTGGCGCTCCTGCCGCGATCATTTCGAGCAGTCGAAAGAGCGATGTCGGAGCGTTGCCGATGGCCACCAAGGAACCCGCGAGATGCGGCTCCCACAAGGCCATCGCGGCGGCCGAGCGCGTGTTTCCGGCGGCGCGGGCGAGATCCGGCGTGCGCGGATCGTCAAGCGTGCAGATTATCGTGTTATCCGCGGGCAGGCGGCTTCGGGTGATCCCTTGCGCGACCATCTTGGAGTCGCACAAGATTGGCGCCCCAGCAAGAAGCGCGCCTCGCG
>JBAVVQ010000127.1:0-4032 GCA_049697375.1 Rhodomicrobium sp. | reverse complement strand
TCAATCCGCACGCTTGGCTTACCGATGTGCTGACGAAGCTCGTCAACCGCTGGCCCGCGGCCCGTATCGACGAGTTGTTGCCCTGGGCCTACGCTGCTGTCACCCTGTGAACAGAGCACCGCTTACTTTGCAGCAAAAAAGCGCGGCGATATTGGTAGGCGTAGCGGGCCGAAGACATGGCAGGTTGAATTGCGACAGATAGGCGCTCCAATTCGTCAACAGGCTGCCTGCCTTAAGGCCTGAAGCCTCTTGCAACGGGCCAATGTTTGGCCTATTTTCCCGTTAGCTCAAGATCATCTCTGATAAAGAGTGGGCCACCCGGCCCGCTCTTTTTCTTTATCTGGCGCTTGCAGCGCTGGAGAACCGGAGTGTATGGAAAAGAACCCGTCATCGGCGGATATGGAAGGCGCAGCCCTCGCGGCGCCGACCGAACGCTTCATTCGGGAGGCAGGCCCCGCAGCGGAGATTGCTGCGCTCGTCGAACCCGTCCTTGAGGATATGGGCTTCCGCCTTGTGCGAGTCGTGATGTCGCGGCGCGACGGGAGCACGATCCAGATCATGGCGGATAAGGCGGCCGGCGCGATCAACGTTGACGACTGCGCCAGCATCAGCCGGCGCCTGTCGCCGCTGCTCGATGCTCACGATCCCGTCGAGGACCGCTATTTTCTCGAAGTCTCTTCTCCCGGAATTGACCGCATCCTGGTCCGTCCGTCCGATTTCGAGGATTGGGCCGGGTTCGAAACGAAGGTGGAGTTGAAAGAGCTTATCGACGGCCGCCGCCGCTTTCGCGGCATATTGGAAGGCTACGAGAACGGCGAAATGCTGCTGCAAGTCCGGCTCGACGAGAAAAGCGAGCCGCAAACGATCGGGTTGCCGATCGAGCTCATTCACGATGCGAAGCTTGTGCTGACGGATGAACTTATCAGGGCTTCGCTCGCAAAGGCCAAGGCCGCCGGCAAGTGGGCCGAGGGCGGCCAAATCGAAGATCAGGACTTAGAGGATTCGGAGTTGAACGATGGCGCAGATCGGAATTAGCGCGAACCGTCTGGAGTTGTTGCAAATCGCCGAAGCGGTCGCGCGCGAAAAGTCGATTGATCGCACGCTCGTGCTGTCTGCGATGGAGGATGCGATCCAGAAAGCCGCCAAGTCCCGCTATGGCAGCGAAAACGAGATCCGCGCCGAGATCGATCCGCGCACGGGTGAGATCAAGCTGTCCCGGCTCCTCGAAGTTGTGGAGAAGGTGACGCTCGACGCAACCGAAATCAGCTTCAAGGATGCGAAAAAGCGTAACCCGGACGCCGAGGTGGGTGATTTCATCGCAGAGCCCCTGCCGCCTCTCGACTTTGGCCGGGTTGCGGCCCAAAACGCCAAGCAGGTTATCGTGCAGAAAGTTCGCGAGGCCGAGCGGGAGCGCCAGCATGAAGAGTATAAGGATCGCGTGGGCGAGATTGTGAGCGGCATCGTGAAACGCGCCGAGTACGGAAACGTCATGATCGACCTGGGCCGGGCCGAGGCGATCATTCGGCGCGACGAGACCTTGCCGCGTGAGAACCACAAGCTTGGCGACCGCGTCCGCGCCTATGTCTACGACGTGCGGCGCGAAAATCGTGGGCCGCAAATCTTTCTATCGCGAACGCGTCCTGAATTCATGGCGAAGCTGTTCGCGCAAGAGGTGCCTGAAATTTACGACGGAATTGTTGAGATCAAGTCGGTCGCTCGCGATCCAGGAAGCCGGGCGAAGATCGCCGTCGTCTCGAAGGACACGTCGGTTGATCCGGTCGGCGCGTGCGTCGGTATGCGCGGCAGCCGCGTTCAGGCTGTTGTGGGTGAGTTGCAGGGCGAAAAGATCGATATCATCCAGTGGTCGCAAGACGCCGCAACCTTCATCGTGAATGCGCTGGCGCCCGCAGAGGTCGCCAAGGTTGTGCTCGACGAGGAGTCGGAGCGCATTGAGGTCGTGGTGCCGGATGAACAGCTGAGCCTTGCCATTGGCCGCAAGGGGCAGAATGTGCGCCTGGCATCGCAATTGACAGGCTGGGACATCGATATCCTGACCGAAGCCGAGGAGTCGGAACGCCGCCAGAAGGAATTTGCGGAACGCACAAGCGCCTTCGTCGCAGCCCTCGATGTCGACGAGATGATTGCGCAACTTCTTGTTTCGGAAGGGTTCACAACCGTCGAAGAGCTTGCTTATGTGGACGAACAGGAAGTCGCGAGCATCGAGGGCTTCGACGAGAACACCGCGCAGGAAATTCAGGAGCGTGCTCGGGAATTTCTTGAGCGTCAGGAAGCGGAGCTAACCGAGAAGCGCCGGGCGCTTGGCGTTCAGGACGAACTCACGGAGGTGGAGGGTCTCTCCACCGCGATGCTTGTCACACTCGGTGAAAGTGGTATCAAGACTTTGGAGGATCTCGCGGATTGCGCGACTGACGAACTGGCCGGGTGGCAGGAACGGGCGCACGGCCAAACGAAACAGCATCCCGGCATTCTTCAAAGCCACGATCTCAGCAAATCGGACATCGAGCAGATCATCCTGAATGCCCGGATCAAAGCCGGGTGGATCGAACCGCCCCCAGCCGAGGAGCCATCGGAGGAAGCGCTTGATCCCACCGAAGGGGGCCAAGATGCGGACCGGGAAGAAAAAGCGCTCTGAGCCTGAGCCGATACTGGATTTTTTTGCAGAGACCGCACATTTAGAGGAGGGCGATCAAAGCGGCACCCCTATCAGAACCTGCATCGTGGAACGGGAGAGAAAGGAGAAGCCTTTCCTTCTCCGCTTCGTCTTATCGCCGCAGGGAGAGGTGGCGCCCGATGTCAAAGGGGATCTTCCAGGGCGAGGTGTTTGGGTAACCGCCAGGAAACAGATCGTAGCCGACGCGGTGAAGCGCCGGGCCTTTCAAAGGGCATTTCGAAAACAGGTTACCGTTAGCGATAGCCTTTCTTTAGAAGTGGAACGGCTTTTTAAGCGATCTGCACTAGAACGGTTATCTATTTGTAATAAAGCAGGGCTGTTGGTCGTAGGGTTTGCGAAAGTCGAGGAAGCGCTGAAGCGGCATGAAATCGTGGCTCTTCTTCATGCAGATACCGCTGCAAACGATGGCAAGGCCAAGCTCGATAGAAAGCTCGATGCCTTATCTGCAGGGAAAGATTATATCGCACCTAAAAATTGCTTCACATCCGCCGAAATTAGCTTGGCGGCAGGAAGCACAGGTGTAATACATGCGGGACTAAGAGAAGGCGGGGCAACCCGCGCATTCTTGCAAGCTCTCGATCGTTTAAGCGCCTATTGCGCAGGGGAGGCTGAGATTGCTTCGCTGCGCCAGGATAAAGAATGAGCGAAACGAAAGAAACGGACCATAAAACGGCGGGCGGCCGCAGGACGATGTCACTAAATGTGAAGCGGACAGTGGAACAAGGCCACATCCGGCAGAACTTCAGCCATGGGCGCTCCAAATCCGTTCTTGTCGAGACCAAGCGCAAGCGCTCGGTTTCCCCGGGCACGGGGCACGAGGAGCCGCAGGAGCAGCCCGCGGCTAAGAAGCCAGAGCCTCGCGCCTTCCAGAAGCCTTCTCCCGATCATGCGGGAGACAAGCGTCCCCAGAAAGTGCTCCGGCAGCTTTCGGCAGGCGAGATGGATGCGCGCGCCCGCGCTTTGTTGGAGGCGCGCAAGCGGGAAGACGTCGAGAAGCGTGAGCGGGAAATAGAAGAAGCCCGGCTCCGCGAGGAAGCACAAAAGCGCGCCATTGAAGATCAAAAGCGCCGCGCTGAAGAAGAGGCTGTCCGCAAGGTTGAGGAAGAGGTTGAAAGACTGCGCGCAGCGGAAATCGCTAAGGCCAATGAGAGCGCCAAAGCGAAAGAGGAAGTTGCTGCCCCGCGTATTCCCATACGGCGGCCAGAGCCTATACGGCGTACGGGGCCGGATGTGCGGATCGTGCGTCCTCAGCCCGACGAACGTCGCCCGGTTGCCCGCAAGGGCGAAAGCGGCCCGCGCGCTCCAGCAAAAGATGGCGCCCGCGAGGGAAGCCGCGGGCC
>JBAVVQ010000126.1:0-12233 GCA_049697375.1 Rhodomicrobium sp. | reverse complement strand
CTTTATACGCTGCTTGGCTCGCTCCTGATGCTGCTCGCGATCCTTGCGATGTACGGACAGGCTGGCACGACCGAGATCCCGGCGCTTTTGAAGTTTCACTTCCCGGAGAATTTGCAGACCTGGCTTTGGTTCGCGTTCCTCGCGTCATTCGCCGTGAAGCTGCCGATGTGGCCGGTTCACACGTGGCTGCCCGACGCGCACGTCGAAGCGCCAACGGCGGGTTCCGTCATCCTGGCCGCAATCCTTCTGAAAATGGGAGGTTACGGCTTCCTCCGGTTCTCGCTGCCGATGTTTCCCGACGCCTCCCTCGCTTATGCGCCGCTGATGTTCGCGCTTGGCGTGGCCGCAATCCTCTACACGTCGCTGGTGGCGTTCGCACAGAAGGACATGAAGAAGCTGATCGCCTATTCGTCGGTGGCGCATATGGGCTTCGTTACGCTGGGTGTTTTCTCCGGCACATTCCAGGGCGCGCAAGGCGCGGTCTTTCAGATGATCAGCCACGGCATCGTGTCCGGGGCGCTCTTCCTTTCAGTTGGGATCGTCTACGACCGGATGCACACGCGTGAAATCGCGGCCTATGGCGGGCTCGCCGACCGCATGCCGATCTATGCCTTTGTTTTTATGGTGTTCACCATGGCCAACGTCGGCTTGCCGGGCACAAGCGGCTTTATCGGCGAATTCCTGACGCTCCTTGGCACATTCCGCGTCAACAGCGTTGTCGCGTTTTTTGCGACCTTCGGGATCATCCTCTCGGCGCTGTACGGGCTTACTCTCTACCGGCGCATCATTTTCGGAAAGCTGGAAAAGCCATCGCTCGCCAAGATCGCCGACATGAATCCGCGCGAGATCGCGATCATGACGCCGCTCGTCATCTTGACGATCGTGCTCGGCTTTTACCCGAAGCCGGTCTTCGACACGACAGCCGGCGCCGTGAAGGCGATGATTGCACCTTACGAAAAGCTTATGCTCGCACAGAGCGCCGAGGGCGAAACGCGCCTCGCCAAGCTTGAGAAATAGGCGGTATCGATGCTCCTCGACACATATTCCAAGGCGATGACGATGCTCTCCTATTACGCGCCAATCTTTCCGGAACTGTTCATTGTCCTGGCCTCGTTTGTTTTGCTGATGTGGGGCGTCTACAGCCGCCGCGAGGCTGGCTTCGCGATCAGCGTCGTTTCGATCTTCGTCCTCCTTTGCTCGGCGATCCTGATTGCGCGCCATCCCCCGGCGACCCAGCAGCTTTTTAACGGCGCATTCGTAGATGATCGTTTCGCGCGGTTTATGAAAATCCTGACGCTCGCGGGCTCGGCTTTCACGATCGTCCTGTCGTTCGACTACATGCGGCGCGAACGCATTCTGCGGTTCGAGTACCCGATCCTCATTCTGCTCTCGACTGCGGGCATGATGCTGACCATTTCGGCGAATGATCTGATCTCGCTGTATCTGGCGCTCGAATTTCAGAGCCTCGCGCTCTACGTTGTCGCCGCGTTCCATCGCGATCATTTGCGCTCGACCGAGGCCGGGTTGAAATATTTCGTGCTCGGGGTGCTGTCCTCCGGGCTCCTGCTTTACGGCTCCTCCCTCGTCTACGGCTACACCGGCGCAACGGCCTTTGCCCGCATAGCCGAGGCGGTCCAGCTGCATGGAGCGTCCATCGGCTTCATCTTCGGGCTTGTCTTCGTCCTGGCCGGACTGGCTTTCAAGATAGCCGCGGTGCCTTTCCATATGTGGACGCCGGACGTCTACGAGGGCGCGCCCACGCCGGTCACCGCGTACTTCGCCACCGCATCGAAGATGGCGGCGATGGCCATGGTCATCCGCGTGATCCTCGGGGCATTTCCCGACGCCGCCGCTCAATGGCAGCAGATCATCATCGCGATTTCGATCGCTTCCATGGCGCTCGGCTCGTTCGCGGCGATCGGCCAGACAAACATCAAGCGCCTGCTGGCCTACTCATCCATCGGTCATGTGGGATACGCCCTGATAGGCGTTGCGGCCGTGGCCGTTGCGCCCGCGGAAATCAAGGCGGAGTGCATTTCGAGCGTTTTGATCTATCTCGCGATCTACCTTTCGATGACGGTTGGCAGCTTCGCCTGCGTTCTCGCTATGCGTCGGGGCAGCCTCATGAGCGAGGCGATCCAGGATCTCGCGGGCATTTCAAAGGAGCAGCCGCTCTACGCATTCCTTTTTGCAATGCTTCTCTTTTCTCTGGCTGGAATTCCCCCGCTCGCAGGCTTTTTTGCGAAATTCTACGTGTTCAACGCTGCTATTCAAGCTCACCTCTACTGGCTCGCCGTGGTCGGCGTGGTTCTATCCGTCATCGGGGCTTACTATTATCTGCGCATTGTGAAGATCATGTACTTCGACGAGCCGGGCGTCGCTTTCGAGCCGATACCGTCATCGGTACAGTTCGCTCTTGGCGTCGCAGCGGGGTTCACGATCCTCTTCTTCCTCTATCCCAGTCCTCTTAAGGCTGCCGCAGACGCAGCCTCCCGCTCATTGTTCTGAGCCGTGAGCGCCCTCGCCGACATCCCCATTTTGCGCTTTGAGAGCCTCGACTCGACCAATGAGGAGGCGCTGCGCAGGGTTGCGGCACGAGAGCGCACACCGTTTTGGATCGTGGCGGATGAACAGACGCGGGGGCGCGGCCGCTGCGGCCGGCAGTGGCATTCGCCTGCGGGTAACCTCTACGCAACGCTCGCTATCGAGACGGGCGTAACCGCAGCCGTTGCGACGCAACTATCCCTGGTTGCCGGACTCTCCGTTCACGAGGCGGTCGCCGGACACCTCCCGTCCGCTCAACACACGCGCTTGCGGCTGAAATGGCCGAACGACGTCATGCTCGGAGTTGCGAAACTGGCGGGCATCCTGCTTGAAAGCGTCGCTTCACAAAAAGGGAAGGGGCTAGCCGTCATCCTCGGCATGGGCGTCAACGTCTCGCATGCGCCGCCGGAGACAGAGCGCGCCGTCGCGAGTCTGGGGCTTGAGGCCTCCGCTGTCCCTCAAGTTTTTGCCTCGCTGGCGTCGGCTCTTAGTGAATGGCTTGGGCGGTGGGACGAGGGTCGCGGTTTCCCCGCGATCCGAGAAGCATGGCTCGGCCGCGCGCTTGCCCTCAATGAGTCGATCAGTGTAAATTTGAACGGGTCCGCAATTCGCGGTAGATTTCGAGGTGTGGATGCTGCGGGCGCGCTTCAGCTTGAAACGAAGCCGGGGGTTGTCATAACAGTGACCGCAGGCGACATTTATCCGGACGCGTTCGTCTAACCATAAGACGCGGCGCCTAAGAAGCAGGACACCATAAAAAGAATGTCACCGACAGGAACGCCTGCCACGTCCGAACTTGTGTTTTTGCCCCTTGGCGGCATCGGCGAGATCGGTCTCAATGTTTACCTTTACGGCCTCGGCCCGGTCGAGGATCGCCATTGGCTCATGATCGATTGCGGGATAACGTTCCCGGACGCCACCGAGCCGGGCGTGGATGTCGTGCTTCCCGATCTCCGCTTCATTGAAGAAGAAAGAAGAAGCCTCGTCGGCATCCTCATCACGCACGCGCATGAAGACCATATCGGAGCCGTGGCCGAGATGTGGCCTCGTCTGCGCGCACCGGTTTACGCGACGAAATTCGCAGCAAGGCTGCTGAAGGGAAAGCTCCAGGAATATTCGCACGGCTCTGAAGTGCCCATCATCGAGATGGCGCAGAACTCACGCTTTAACATCGGGCCGTTTGACGTGGACCTCGTCACCGTTGCCCACTCCATTCCCGAATGTAACGCCGTCTACCTCCGCACACCCGCTGGCAACGTGCTTCACACCGGCGACTGGAAGTTCGACGACACCCCAGCCTATGGCGATCCCTCCGACGAGGCGAAGCTCGCCCGCTGCGGAGAGGAAGGCGTCCGGGCTCTTGTCTGCGACAGCACCAATGCGCTGCTCGAGGGCATTAGCCATACCGAGGAGGCCGTCGCTGAGAATCTGAAGGCGATCATCGGCCGCTTGAAGGGCCGGATCGCGGTCACGACCTTTGCATCCAACGTCGCGCGTCTCATCGCCATCGCAGAAGCGGCCCGGGCTGCAAATCGCGAGCTGGTCCTGGTCGGCCGCGCCATGCACAAAGTGGTAGAAGCGGCCCGTGACACCGGCCTTTGGCCGGAGCACCTCACCTATATGGATCAGGACACTTTCCCGTCGATGCCCCGCGATCGAGTTGTCGCACTCGTGACGGGCAGCCAGGGCGAGCCGCAAGCCGCATTGGCTCGAATCGCGAAGGGCGAACATCCCTTCGTGAAGTTCGACAGCAGTGACTCCGTCATTTTCTCCTCGCGGACCATACCCGGCAACGAGGATGCGGTGATTCGAATCCAAAATCAGCTTGCCGAGCAGGGCATCTCGCTCATCACGGAGGCGCCGGACGGCCCCATTCATGCTTCGGGCCATCCGCGCCGGGGAGAGTTGACGAGGATGTATCGTTTGACGCGTCCGGCCTATGTGGTCCCGATGCATGGCGAACCACGCCATCTGGAATCGCATGCGGCCTTCGCCGAAGCGCATGGCATCATGGCGGTCAGGCGCGTTCGCGATGGGCGTTTGTTCCATCTTGGGCCAAACGATCCGCATGTGATCGCCGAGGATGTGCCGGTCGGGCGCCTTTATCGCGACGGTAACCTTGTTCTACAGGCTGGTGATCCCGCCATAATCGAGCGAAGGCGCCTGTCCTGGAACGGGCATGTTGCGGCGTCGGTCGTGCTGCATCGAAACGGCGAGATCGCCGCCGAGCCGGAGGTCGATGTGACGGGCCTTCCTTCCCGCGATGCCAATGGCGCCGATATGGCGGAGCGTGCGCTTGGCGCCGTCTATAACGCCGTCGAAAGCATTCCCAGGCCCAGGCGCAAGGACCGCGAACTCGTTCGCGATGCCGTCGCGCGGTCGATACGCGCAGAAATGAAACACGTCTGGGGCAAGAAGCCGGTTTGCTCGGTTCTCGTTTCTGTTATCTAAACCAGTGAAGGAGGTTGTCATGATCGGTCGTCTGAACCACGTTGCGATTGCCGTTAGAGATATGCAGGCAGCAGCAGCCGTTTATCGCGACACTTTGGGTGCGACTGTTTCGGAAGCCGTGCCGCAGCCCGACCATGGGGTTTCGACAATCTTCATTACCTTGCCGAATACGAAAATCGAGCTGCTGGAGCCGCTCGGCGCTAACTCCCCGATCGCGAAGTTCCTCGAACGCAATGCGGAAGGCGGCATCCATCACATCTGCTATGAGGTCGACGACATCGAGGCCGCCAGCAAGCAGCTCGTTGCAAAAGGCGCGCGCGTACTTGGTAATGGGAAACCGAAAATTGGGGCGCATGGCAAGCCTGTTCTCTTCCTCCATCCGAAGGATTTTTGCGGGACGCTCGTCGAACTCGAACAGAGGTAAAAGGCCATGAGCACTTCGCTGGCCATCGCGCTCTACGCGATATGCTGGTGGATAGTTCTGTTTGCTATCCTTCCCCGGGGGGCCGAGCCTGCGCCCCCAGGGAGCGATCCCTTCGCTGAAGCAGTGGGCGCTCCAAGCAACCCAAGACTCAAGCTCAAGTTCCTGGTTACAACGATTGTGTCGGCTGTGATTGTCGGCGCGATCTACGCTGCTTTTACTTATGAGCTTATTCGGCTAGACGACCTTCCCGGCTTCAGCCTCTCCAAATGAAAATAACAGCAAGACGGTGCTTGCTGTTAGTTTCATAGCTGATGCTTTTTAGTTAGGAGACCGGCGCGAAAGGGGAGGGCGCAGGCTCATTTTCCTCCCTAGACCTGGGTGCCGCGTCTGTTTTGAGGCTCGACCATTCTCTACCCATGTCAATTCGGTATGGCAGAGTAGCTAAAAAAGTAGGTCCTGTCACTAAATCTTAACGCTTGACAAGCTGAAAAATGCGCACACTGCCCAATTTTTGTTCCTGCATGAGAGGCTGGGAAGGATAATTTAACGCGATGACAGGATTTGCGAGGTAGGCCATTCCGCGAGAGCTGCGATCAGCTTTGCCTTATCGGAATAAGATACCGTAGGATTACCCCTCGTTTCCAATAGGAATTCTTAATGGAAGACTTCGTGAGCAGACCGCAAAATGCGTTCTTGCGTTTGCGGTCCGTCACACGCGCGATGACGGCGGTGCTCCAGGCGCCGATCTGTCCAATCGACTAACCGCCTTTGGAAAGAGATGGTTGTCAGCGGGTTAGGCCCATCCTGGACTCAGAGGCAAAATCGGCGACTTATGTTAATGAAGACCATTCATGTTCGATTTCTTTTTCTCGCTGAGCAACATTGCCAAGTCCAAAAGCTCAAGCAGAGTTTCCAAGATGAAGTTCCTCAATTCTTCATCGGAAGCATCTCTCAGGGTCTCTTCCACGTTCAACTGTATACTCATTCGGACGCCTCACGATTGATGCTCAAAACACGATGCCTATTCCGGGAAGGACTAGGATTTGTGCGAACTCGGCATATGTTTTTTCGCCGGACGGTTGCAAGGAAATTATTACTAGGATTTTACCCAAGCAAGGTTGACAGCTCAAAAGAGCACGTCTTAAAGCGCTGTCATCGCGTTAAACCCCTCTCGCAGTCTCGGAGGCGTCCGGAGCCTCGCAGGCGCGTCGAGGTCTATTTAAGCTGCCTTTTTGAGCCGGAGCCGGGTGCGAAAGGTGCGATGCTCGATGTAATCGAGGACCTGGCCCGCAATGTCGGCGCCTGTCGTCTTTTCGACGCCCTCAAGCCCCGGAGAGGAGTTCACCTCAAGCAACAAGGGACCTTTCGACGAGCGCAAAATATCCACGCCTGCAAATTTTAGACCGAGTCTGTTGGCCGCCTTGACGGCGATCTTGCGCTCCTCAGCGGAAAGCTTGGCCGACAATGCAACGCCGCCTTTATGAAGATTGGCCCTGAAATCGTCGCCGTTTGCGCGCCGCACTATGGCTGAGATAACCTTTCCGTCGAGGACGAGGCAGCGAAGATCCTGGCCCGCTGCGTCGGAAATATATTGCTGGACAAGAAAACTCGCCTCGGCATTGCGCAAGGCGTCGATCACCGAAGCCGCCGACTTACGATTCTCGGCCAGCACGACGCCCTTACCCTGGCTGCTTTGCAAAAGCTTGATGATAAGCGGCGTGCCGCCAACCATTTTAATGAGGTCATCCGTATCGTGATGCGAGCTTGCAAAAGCCGTGTCCGGCATTGGCAGCTTGTGCATGGCCATCAGTTGATGCGCGAACAGCTTGTCGCGGCTTTGAACGATGGATTGCGCCGAATTCAATACCTGTGCGCCGGTCATCTCGAATTGGCGCACTACGGCTGTCCCATAGGCCGTAATCGATGCCCCGATCCTCGGGATCACAAAGTCGAAATCTGGCAGCGTCTTGCCCTCATAATGAACGGCGCTCGCGATTGACTTGATGTTCATGTAGCAGCGAAGCGTGTTGATCGGCTCGATCACGTGGTCCCGCTTCTCCGCCTCTTCGATGAAGCGCCTGTTGGAGAAGTTTCCAGGCTCCATTGTGAGAAGGGCGATCCTGAGCGAGCGCTTCACAGGGGCAGCGAGTTCCCGGTCTTCGTAAACGTCGTAGCTCAGCATTGCCTGGCGGTACTCGGACCAAGGCAGAATACTCGCGGCTTGAGCCTCGAGCGCTGTGCGGCCAAGCAGCATGCGGTGCGCCATCGTATAGCGATTGGAGAGGGATATCTCGATGGGCCATTCCCGGTCGCCGATGCGAATGGGGGTGTGAATGATATAGCGCTGCTCGGCCTGGCCATTCGAGCTTCTAACAGGGCGGCGGTCTACGATCTTCGCCGTGCACCAGACCTCGATCCCGTTGTGGTAATCGACTGGGTGAACGCCAAAGCGTACACGCGGCGCATCGATGGGTCCAAACGTCTCGATCGAAAACGCATGCAGCGCGGAGGTCTTCGCGCCAGTATCGATTTTCGCTTTCAGCGCAGGTAAGCCAAGCTGCGGAAGCGCGACCCACTCGCGCCAACCCATAACAAATGGCTCCATCAACCTTCCCCAGCTCTCACAAATCCGTTGCTAACGATGTTTTTATTTTGCCGCTAGGTTAACAGCAGGGGTCGTGCCCTCTGCTTTAATTTGCTCAAGCTAACGCAATGCCGGAGGCACTTGTTCCGCTCCCCTAATTTGCTGCGGACGCTAAAGGAGAAACAATTCGATTTTGTGACGGTGTCTTGAAATCATTTTGTCAAAGCTCTTTGGGTACTCCGAATGGGTGGCCATAGATGCACTTTCGCCTTCCTGAGGCAATACAACTTTATGAAATTTTACGCAGATTTTTTCCGTTTCCAAACTTTTAGTTGTTCCGGGACAAGCAGCCACCCCCAAGTCGGCCGGTCCTATCGTAGCCGCAATCTCACTCGCTTATATTCAAGTTGAAACCCTTATAGAGCCTGACTTAATCTTGACTATAGACTTCCCTATTCGCAGGAAGATAAATAGGTGGCGACTGTTTCTGGCGTGAAAGAGAGTCGCATTTTGCGGTGAGGGAGGCCCTTGCCACAGGTTCTTACACATTTGATGCTGCATTGTAATGCGGGCGCTCTAAACATTGGCAAGAGGAGAGGCCATGGAAACTACGCTTCATATTCTTGTTGTTGATGATCATAAAGACATTCGTGACCTGCTCGCCAAGTTTCTTGTGAAGCACGGCATGCGGGTGACGACGGCGGCGGACGCGACGGAAGCCCGTCGGCATCTCAAAGGGGGACTCTTCGATCTGATCGTTCTCGACATCATGATGCCCGGCGAGGACGGCCTCTCGCTTTGCCGCAGCTTACGCGAAGGCGCATCCTCTCCAATCATTTTTCTTACGGCGGTTGCGGAGGACACGGATCGCATCATCGGCCTCGAATTGGGTGCTGACGACTATGTCACAAAGCCGTTCAACCCGAGGGAACTTCTGGCGCGGATCCGCGCCGTCATACGCCGCTCGCAAAGCGTACCCCAAAACCGCGATGCTCCTCCGGGTGAAAGGCTGAAATTTGGGCAGTTCATTTTCGATGCGGATCGCCGCGAGCTGATAGACGATCAGGACGTGGCGACCCCTCTTTCCTACGGCGAATATCTTCTCCTCTCGGCGTTCCTTCATCGCCCCAATATCGTGCTGACCCGCGATCAACTCCTCGATATCACCAGGGGGCGCGCCGCAAATCTGTTCGACCGTAGCATCGACAACCAGGTCAGCCGGCTTCGCCGAAAAATCGAGGATGATCCGAAGGAGCCGAAAATCATCCAGACGATCTGGGGCGGCGGCTACAAGTTTGTTGGCGCGGTTGAACGCCTATGATGCGGCTCTTGCCACGAAGCTTGAAGGGTCAGCTTATCCTGCTTACGCTTGTCGGCCTTTTGCTTTCGCAGGCGGCCGGCTTCGTGTTTATCCTGAATGATCAGAAATCCAAGATTAAACGCGAGTGGCTACACAACATCTTCACCCGGATCGAGACGGTCAAGGATGTCATCGAGTCAACGCCGGACGAAATTCACAGCAAAATCCTGAAGACATCGAGTTCCTGGGCTCTCAAGTTCGCAATAGACTCGGAACCGGTGTCGCGCAGAAAGGAAGAGACGCAGTCGGAAGCCATTCAGCAGGAGCTCAGGAGGGTTTTCGGCGATAGCGCCGATGAGGTCGACATCACCATTCTTCTGTCTTCGACTGAAGAACCTTTTTTTGAGACAATGTTTGAAGGTCTTTGGCGGGACATCAGACACACATTTTCGGCCGAGCATGTTCGTCCGGCGCCCCCAGCGAGGCCAACTTACGCCAACGTGTCCGTGCCGTTGAAGAGCGGACTATGGCTGAATGTAGCCGTTACGCCGCGTGGGGGCGGCCCTCACGCTTCGCCCTTGCTCGTCCAGTTCGCAACCATGGCGGCTATTTCGGCGATTGGCATCTTGCTGGTCCTGAGCCGGCTCACCCAGCCGCTCAAAGAATTGGCGCAAGCTGCAGCGGCCCTGGGCCGGGGAGAGTCGACCGCCAAGCTCGAAGAAAAAGGGCCGCGCGAGGTGCTCGACACCATCCGCGCCTTCAACGACATGCAGGAAAGGTTATCGAGGTTCGTGCTTGACCGCACCAAGATGCTGGCGGCCCTCGGACACGACCTGCGCACTCCGATAACGACTTTGCGGCTTCGCGCCGAGTTCATCGAGGATGACGAAGTCAGGCAGAAAATCTTGCAGACGCTCGATGAAATGTTCGAGATGGCGGAGGCGACGCTTTCGTTTGCTCGCGAGGAGGCCGCACAGGAAAAGACCCGGCTTGTCGATGTCGGCGCCCTGATTTTCACTGTCTGCGCTGATCTCGCCGATACCGGCTTTCCCGTCGAATGCGCCGACACGGGAAGCTTTACGATCCGCTGCCGGCCTTCGGGATTGAAACGGGCCTTTCGGAACATTGTTGAGAACGCGTTGGCTTACGGCCGCCGGGCGCGCGTCTTCGTCGAACATAAGCGCGGAGATGTTGCGGTCGTGATCGAGGACGACGGTCCGGGCATTCCCGCCCGCGATATGGAAAGGGTGTTCAGCCCGTTCGTGCGGCTCGAAAATTCCCGTAACATGGACACCGGCGGCGTTGGCCTCGGACTTGCCATCGCCCGCTCGATCGTTCGCAACCATGGCGGCGACATCACACTCCAAAATCGCCCGGAAGGCGGCTTGAGAGTCACGATCACGCTGCCTGGCGTGACACTCATTGAGACGCCTGAACACATCCCCCCGGAAACTGTGGCCGCGGCCTGAGCTTGACCGGGCGCATTGGTTCCGCTACAGGCGGGTCTCCGACATCCTCCGCCTTCAACTTGGCGACTCACGCTTGGCATAAGCGTCACATGCGATAAGCGCAGCGCCAGCAGTTCAAGATTTAGAGAGGAAGTCATGTATCAGTTCGACTATTCGGAGATCTGCGAAGAGTCGCCATCACAAAATGTCCCGAAAAACCGCAGGCTTTCCGACGCGATCGAATTAATCGAAGCGGTGCAAGCTGCGCCCTCTCGCTCGCATGAATGGCTCGGCGTTCTTTCAGATTTCCGAAAGCTGTGGCTTACGATTGTGGAGGATCTTCCCTCGGGCAATCGTGACGGGGCTGATGTTAAGCCGAAAATCGTGCGGCTTACCGACGGCGTCCTGGAGGAAATCGAGCGCTGCCGCTTCAACAAGCCTGAAATGCTTGCATACGCGTGGAGGGGCATGTGGCCTCAATGACATCGCAGGGCGTATTTTCGCCTGACGGCCTTGTGGGCTCAGTTCCTCTCGCCGAGATCGAGCGAACGCTTGGGGCAGGCCTGAAGGATTTGGCGTCCGAGCTGAGGCTCATCGATGCGACGGACTTTGCAGCGTTCATCAGGATCGGCCACATGGCGAATTTGAGAAGCCTCGTGCAATCCTCGGCCGAGCTTCATTTCAAGCCTGGAACGCTGGAGCTTGCCGAACTCGGGGAAATCGAGCTTGGATGGTTCAAGCCGCCGCTCATCACATTGCCGATGAAGTTTCGCCACGGCGGTGTCCGCGTATATTTCCGCCTTCGTTTGGCCGCCCTCTCGGCGGCTGTGGAAGTGGAGTCGATTGCGGCGGAAAGTGGCGCCGAAGCCGAGGAGTTAAACCTTAAGTTGCGGGAGGCGCTTCGGGACGCCCGCGCGGAAAGAGCGACGCCTCCTGCCGGACAATTGTCGTGCTGACGCCAGACAAACGCCGCCGATCCGAGTGACGGATCGTCGTCCCGGCCGGAGGAGGCACGAGCTGGGACTGAAAAAGGACGACGCTTCAGTGTGTAACGGCCTGCGCTTTGTGCAACCCGGCTCACGGGCCAACTGGCTCTTTGTCTGCTCTTTGCGAAAGGCGGCATCTCGCTCGAACCCTCAGATCAGCTTGCGCTTGCGTCCGCATTGCTTGAGCCGGATTGTAGTTAAATGCGCCTTATCAAAAGGTTAAAGCTGCGAAGTTGCTGATTTTAAAGGATAAATTACAGATAAGGCTCTTGCCGTCACCCCGACGAATCGCCCGAAGCCCGTTAAGGAAGTATATTTAACGGACTTTTGCGCGTCCCAGTAAAGGAAAAAATTCCGGCATTAAATTCTATCCTGATTACGCATAAAGGTCAGCCAATTTCAGCAGTTTGTACGGCATAGGAGCTGTCCTGAGCGAGACATAGGCGAGCCTGTCGATGAGGATTTCGAGCCTGTATCTGCGGTTGAAGCGGTATTC
>JBAVVQ010000125.1:0-11713 GCA_049697375.1 Rhodomicrobium sp. | reverse complement strand
CAGATGCGCGAAGTCGCGGCAGACGCCGATCCGCTCCGTCGCCGTATCGAACGCCGACGTTTTGGCGTCGGTCGTCCCGTAATGGTACTCGACGTGCTGGCGGACCCAGTCGGCGAGCGTTCGGACTAGGCCGCCACCGGACGGGAGTTGACCGAACTCGCCGCGCGCCATCCGGGCGAGGAGGTCCGACTGGCAGTAGCGGGACGGCAGGGTGAAGACCAGTGCCTCGGCGGGGATCTCCCGAAGCGGGTGTTCGACAGCATCATCTGGGAATGTAGCGTTGGGAGCGGTCTCAATCGTTGCAGTAAACTCGAACGAAAACGATCCTTTAGGGGCGATGATCCGCCGCTGGGGGTTGCCGTAAACGTCCGTCCCGAGTTCGTGGAACGGCGTCGGTGTCGTCAGCAGTTGCGCCTGTTCGACCCGGTGGGCGGGTCCGACGAGCGGCGGCTCGACCATCAGCAAGAGGAATGTCTCGTCGGGCAGGTCGTAGGCAGCTGTGGCTCGGACGGAGATCAGCACGGTTGAGTTCTCCTCGGGTGTCTTGCACCGCTCTCGGCTTCATTCTCGTAGGTCCGGATTGATCCGGCTTTCGACGTGGTGCAGATGCTACGCCTGTTGCGGGGGCGGGAGCCAAACCTTATTAGGAACCAGCAAGTTTCATGCCAATTGCCTTCTTTACTGTCACCTTCTGGGTTGGTCGAAACGCGATGTTAAATCCGATCTACGGCATCAAGCATTCAACGAAAAAGATGGTGCCGCGAAGCAGGGAGGATTGGATTGGGGTCGAGGTGCCCGCGATCATCACGCGGGAACTCTACGACCGCGTGCAAGAACGCAGGCAAGCCAACAGGAAGCGATATCGGAACCCGAGACAAGTACAGCTCCTCTCAAGCCTCGTGCGGTGCGGGTCGTGCGGCGGAAGTGTCTACGTGACGCGGCGCTGGGTACGGAGCAGACGGAAGGGCCCTCTCCGCGTCATCCACAAAGTCGCCTACAAGTGCAACTGGAGCTTTCGCGGGCGGCTGCATTCCAGGCAGTTGCAGATTACGCGCTGCCGTAACCCGGAGATCAAAGGATCGCTCCTCGAGGGTCGCGTGCTTGCGATGGTGAGAGACGTCATGTTCGATCCCGAGAAGCTGCGGGGGTGCATGGATTTCTTCAAAGATGACGCGCGCCAAGCCGAGCTCCGGATCGAAAAGCAATTCAGGTCGATTGACCGTCGCGGTATCGGCGATGAAGGGCTCGCTCAGGTCGAAATCACGGCTGAGGACCAGTAACGTAAGACGGTACGCGCCGCCCCCCGCGATTGACCCGGCGGGAGTTTCGTTCCTATTATGTTCTGATGACTGCCAACCGCGATCTCCGGCTTTCCGATCTCTCGCCGCATGACACTATCTTCAACGGTTGCGCCAGGCCCACAAAGTGACGAAGGCCCCGACGATTGCCGTAAGATATTCGGCCATCGGCACCGGAACGAGACCAAGCACAGAACCCACATGAAATCCCATAAATGCCCCCGCGATACCAACGAGGGAGACAGTCGGATCGCTGGCGCGGCTGCCAAACCACCCCCTGCCGTACCGATTGACGACAAGTCCGACGATGATCCCTATGGCGATGACAATGACGAGTATCTGCAATGCGGTCGACATGCTGACCTCCTTGTTGCGGCCGGGCTTGTTATTCGTTTAGGCCGCACCTTGGATGCTGCACAGATTCTAAGGGAAAGCGATAGCACGCTCCTAGCATTCTACTCATCAAACTCACGTGTCTCCGGTACGCGAGTAAAGCCGATCTTGGTCCCCAGATCGGCAAGCGAAGCGGGCTGATATACAGCCTATAATGGTTATGGCGTCGCACAGGTTCTGTACACCGCATTTCTGATGGAGCGGGGCGCTCGGCTCGGTGCAGCCTAAGGCCACGGGATGAATGCAGCGTGCATCGGTCACGGCTTTCTCAATATAGGCAAGCAGGGCCTCAAGGAAGCGCCCGGTACAGCTGGTTAGCCCCCAGCAAGAGACGTCCCGGCCAATAACCCAAATGGCCGCTCTCGGCCTGCTGCCGAAATCCAACGCTTAGTTAAATAGTTTCCGGCGAAGCATTCGTGGCGGATGAGAGCATCCGTCTCAGAAGGGTCGAATCCGGTCATGGACGCGACTCTAGGACACAGCTGCTTTACCCACAGCAGCGGACTTTCCGGACCAAAGCCTTGCAGTTTAGTCCGGCCGAAGCCGATCGAGTCCGTCCATGTCGCGCGCAGTGATGGTCGTGCGGACCATCAGCCTTGCCTGAGTCTCCGGCCAAGGCCGACCGCGATGCATCGAGGCACGGTTATCCCACATGACCACATCGCCGGGCCGCCAGCGATGAAGATAGGTGTAACGCTCTTGGGTCGCGCCGTCGATAAGCCGGGCGAGAAGCGCCTTGCCCTCGTTCACGCCCGTGCCCTCAACCGAGGCGGCATGAGAGGCGAGATAGAGCGCGACGCGGCCGTTGGCCGGGTTGTGCCAAATCAGTCGCCAGCGCACCGGCGGCAGCGCGGCGCGCTCCTCTGGCGTCATCAGTTGCGGGTCGATTTGGTCGCGGGAATTGGCATAGCTGTGCACGACGATGAAGCCGCGCAACTCTTCTTTCTTGCGGCTGGGCAGGCGGTCCCAGGCGAGCCTAGTCGAGGTAAACTCTGTCTCCCCGCCCTCATCGGGGACGGTTCGCGCCGAGAGCACAGAGGCCAGCGCCGGCGTCGCTTTAAAGGAGCTGTCGGTGTGCCAGAGCTGGTTGGCGCGGTTGATCAGCGACTCGCGGTGGTCCTCCGGCACTGGCTTGCCGTCTTGTCCGATGTTGCCCATGCGGATGTAGAGCGTGCCAGCAGAAAGCAAGCCCACTTTCGTGCGCTCAAGCGGCCCGAAGGCCCGCGAAAAGCCAAGCTGAATATCGTCGGTCGCCTTCTGATCGCGGAACACGATGACCGTGTGTTCCTCGAATGCCTCGCGCACTGCACGATAGGCCGCATCGGAACTCACGACATCGATCAAATCGATGCCGCGCAGCTCGGCGGCGAATCCCGGGCCTAATGGGACCACTTCCATGCTGCCGCTCCTATACCCCCATTTCAATTTTGCCTCGGGCTATTGCGACGGCAGCTCGCTGCCACTGCCGAGAGTGCTCTTCTCCAGGGCGCCAAGCCTCATTTCGTCATATTCCGCCGAGATGTCCTTATTCGTGTAATCCTTTAGCAGCGCTGCGGCCAGAAAGCCGACGCAGGCACAAACCAGGATGTAGAGCGCGATGGCATAACCCGAGTGATAGCGTGCAATAAGCGCGGTCGCGATGAGCGGCGCGGGCCCGCCGCCGATGGTCGAGCCCAGATGATAGCCGAGCGAAGCGCCACTATAGCGAAGGCGCCCTGTGAAGGACTCCGCGATCAGCGCCGCTTGCGGACCGTACATCATGTCGTGCGGAATGAGCGACAGCATGATGGCGAGAAAGATCCAGCCGGGGACCGCCGTGTCTAGCAGGGTGAAGTAGAGGAAACCGAACGCTCCAATCGCCGCCGCGCCGAGAAGGTACATGCGCTTGCGTCCGATGCGATCGGAAACATGGCCGAAAAAGGGATTGCTGAAAAGCGAGACAACCGAAGCGGTCAGGACGGCGATGAGGATGAGATCGCGCGGGGCCCCGAGCACCGTGGTGCCATAGGTGAACACGAATGCAGTGAAGATGTAGAAGGGACCATTTGTGCCCAAGCGGGCCAATGCACTCAGAATGATCTCCCTTGGGTGACGCCTCATGACCTCTAGAGTAGGCGCCCGCTCGATCCTGTTTTGGGTGGCAAGCCGCCGGAAGGTGGGGGTCTCCAGGATGCTCAGCCTGATGTAAAGACCAATTCCCACGAGGATGATGCTAAGGAAAAATGGTACGCGCCAGCCCCAATCCAGGAATTTGTCGCCGGAAATCGCGCTGGAAGCCAGAACCGCGAGATTGGCGAAAAACAGCCCCGCGGGCACACCGACTTGAGCCCACGAAGTAATGAAGCCGCGGTTTCTGTTGGTTCGCGCCCATTCCATCTACAAGAGAACCGAACCGCCCCATTCGCCGCCAACCCCCAGGCCCTGAATGAACCGCAGCGCCGTCAGGATGACCGCGCCCCAGATGCCAATTTCCGCATAGGTTGGTACGAAGGCCACTAAGAATGTGGCGACACCCATCAAAAGAAGCGTGGCGATCAGCGTTGCCTTGCGGCCTATCCGGTCACCGTAATGGCCAAAGATGGCGGCCCCAACGGGCCGCGCCGCAAAGCCGACCGCATAGATGCCGAAGGCTTCTAGCGTGCCGGTGAGAGGCTCGGACTTCGGGAAAAAGAGCTTTGCGAAGGCCAAGCCCGTGATTGTACTGTAAAGGAAGAAATCGTACCATTCTATGGTGGTCCCGATAGTGCCCGCGACGACGGCGCGGCGGAGCTGGATGTGGTGCTCAGCTTCAGTTAGCGTGTAGTGGGTATTGGGAGCGTTGGCCATGACAATCTCCTCCCGCCTGCAAATCTGTGCAGGCAGTCGTGTGCTCAGAAACCGTCGTCTTGGCAGGATGGTTCCCTTAAATGTGAGACACCTCGCTTACTTAGATTCCATACAACCAATAATATGTAAGGCAACCGTCCAAGAGTTTCTTTTTTTGCGATCCGATAGCCATTGGCCAAGCCCTCGACCAATCGGACTGTATTCCGAACCCCAGATAAGCGCATTTTTGAATCGGGCACACCCGAAGTGCCGCTTCACCCCCAATACCGGGCGACTGTTTTTAACTAATAAAGTTCCGCAATCGGCCTTGAGCGTTGGTTCTGGCCTCGTTTGGGTAGGGAAAAAAGGTATCTATCTCACTTCGGCAGTGACGGGTCGCGAGCGGACTCAGGCCCAATTTTGCGGGGCTGCCGCTCTACATTCAGAAGCGGACTATCCCAGCCGAAGCCCTTTGAAAGCGGGTTGATAACACGGCGTCGCAGGAATGCCTGGGCTCATATTGCCACCTTCGGCGAGAAGGCGGTTGACGTTTTTTACGTGAGGGACCGCTTCAGGAAAAAGCAGGTGAGCGGCGATACCAAACGGCTTATTCGCAAACGCCTCCTTGCCCTGCTCGACGCGGGGTGAACCGCATTGCGCCCATCGCGTCAACAGAATCTCGATCGGGGCGGCTTGAGTTGCGCCTTTACGGGCAAGATCGAAAGATGTCCCACCAGTAATGCACTCCTCGCGGCCGGACATGTACTTGAGGTCATTCACAAGCTACAAATCCCAAAAACATTCATTTGGCATTTGTTCGGCCCAGCTTATTGCATCCTCCGCCAGGGCCTGGGCCTGACTTTCGCTAAGATCTGGTCTCAACTTCTTTACCGCGACAGTTGCACACCTCGGAGGGTGAAAATCGGTGCAACTGTGCAGTTTCAACGATCGACCCGAAACCCGCCAGGCCCGCACGGCTGCGCGGTAAGCCTCGATTGTTTCGGTATTCGGTGGCTTTATCGTGCGGAGCGAATTCGCGGACATGGGGCTAGCCCTTGCATCTACCGCTAGAACACCGACTCCCTTAGGTTGTTCATGTGAAGGGCAAAAGCCCGGTTTGGCGCCCCGATGGCGGAGTCCCCGCAAGATAGTTCGGCCTATGATCCCTCTGCGCCGATCGCGTAGGCAGTCTCGCCGTGCACTGCATCATCGCCGATCTTCAAGGTTGCCTCATCCATGCGTAACGGCACAAAGATTGAGATCACCTTGAGAATGATGAAGGTGGCGATCACATTGTAAACAATGATGAACGCCGCTCCCTCGGCTTGAAGCAGGAGTTGGCCGCCGTTGCCATAAAGCCAACCGGTCACGTTCACGCCGGGGGCCTCCTTTTCGGTGCCGATATATTGAAGCATGCCGGGGTTGCCCAGAATGCCAACAAGAAGGCCGCCCGTCAGTCCGGCAATGCCATGCGTTGAAAAGACCGATAAAGTGTCGTCCACCCGCATCATCAGCGCGGATTTTTGGAGCACGTTCATACTGGCCCAGGGAATGATACCAGCCGCCACGCCGATGATGATGGCGCCCCAGCCGTCGACATAGCCTGCGGCGGGGGTGATCGCGACGAGGCCGGCGATCATGCCGTTAACCGCGCCGATAACCGACGGCCTGCCATAGGCCATCTTGTCCATGATTGTCCAAACAAGGAGGGCAACCGCAGTGGCTGTGTTGGTGTTGAGCACAGCTGCACCTGCATCGGCGTTCGCGAAATAGGGATCGCCGCCATTGAAGCCGTTCCAGCCCAGCCAGAGAATGCCGGCGCCAATGAGTGTAACGAGAAGGCTATTCGGCGGAAAATGGTCACGGTCGGGTTGGATGCGCGGGCCGATCACCGCGGCGGCGACAAAGCCGGAGGTGCCGGCGGCGAGGTGAATAACGTAGCCGCCCGAGAAATCCGCCACGCCCATGCTCGCAAGCCACCCACCTCCCCAAAGGCTGAATGCCCCCACCGTATAGACGAGCGTCACCCACACAGGACAGAAAATCATCCACGCGGTGAAGTTCATGCGCCCGAGAAGCGAGCCGGCCAGAATAATGACTGTGATTGCCGCGAATACGAACTGAAAGAATATGAGCGTGGCCATAGGGAAGGTAAGGGGCGGCATGCCTGCGGCCGCGGCCGGGATCGTTGCCTGCCCGGTCGTGAAGGCGGCCGAAGTCGCCAAGGCAGGCGTGCCCAGAAACGGAAACCATTGAGGCCCGAACGACATGTTGTAGGCGAACAGGACCCAGACGACGAGCACCGAGGCGAAAGCATACATCGCCATGAAGGCGGAGTTGATCGCCCATTTCCGTTTCACGATGCCGCCATAAAGGACGGTCAACCCGGGAATGCTTTGGAGACCGACAAAAGTCGCGGCCGCCAACTGCCAAGCGTTGTTGCCGCTATCAAGCCATTGTGGTGAGGGTTGGAGTGCCATGAGTTTCCCCAATTCCCCAGCTTAGAAGTAGATAGTCGCCGCTGGATTTGAGCCCGCTCATGCAGGAATCATGCCTTGATAAAAAACAAGATTTAATCGGGCATAGTGAGTTGCTACAGTATTTGATACGTGCCCGGATCATGCCCAATTTATCGGCTATTGGCCAATTTATCGGCCATTGGCCTAGAAATTAGGCATATTTCTAAAGCACAGCACGAGGTTAGATTTGTGCCATCACTGTAAAAATGCGATAGAGTTGACAAACAAGTCTGGTTGTAACTGTTTGAGAGGCTTTTGTTGCTGAGGCTACGCAGTATAGTTTGGCTCGGCGCAGTTGCCGCGGCTTGGCTTGTGCCCTTGAGTAGCGTCAACGCATCCCAAGACGAACGGGTAATCACCTGTACCAACTTGGCGAGCGGCTCAAGCTGGAAAATCAGGATCGACTTCGGGAAGGCGACGGTGGATTCCAATCCCGCACGCATGAGCAACAGCAAGATTACTTGGCATGACGCTACTGACGGCGGAAACTACACCCTCGACCGCGTCTCTGGGAATTTAACGGTCGTGGTTGCCTCGAGCACCGGAGGCTATTTCCTCCATCATCGCTGCAGGATGGAGAATTAAGTTACGCTGCCAAACCGGCCTCGCGGACACGGCGCAACAAGCCTTTACTCTGCCTCCTGGCAGTACCGGAGTGGCGGCGATGGTTGAGGGTAATTCAGGCGTGCGGGCAAGCGTTGGGTTCGCCTCCGAAACTGGGCTGCGCGCCTGCAACGAGGATTTTGCAGGCGCGGTTTTTGGCAACGAGTTGCCCGCGCCGCGTCAAGAGGTCGTGGCGGCAATCGCCGATGGCATTGGCGGGGCTAAGGGCGGCAGGGTCGCGGCCGAAACGGCAGTGCGCGGTTTTCTGGGTGGATTTTGCGACCTGCCTGAGACCCTGGAAGTTCAGCGCGCGGCGGCGAGGGTCTTGAATGCACTCAACGGCTGGATCCATTCCCTGAGCCGGCAAGACCCGGAACTCAATGGGATGGGATGCACTTTCACAGCACTCGTTCTGCGCGGCCGCACTGCGCATGTGCTGCATGCTGGAGACACGCGCTGCTACAGACTCCGAGCCGGCCGCCTGACTTGCTTGACCCGCGACCACGCCCGGGAAGTTGGCTCTGGGCGCCCCGCCATTCTTTACCGCGCGCTGGGTGTCGAGAATGAGGTACGCCTCGACTACGCCGCACAGCCGCTCGCGCTGCACGACCGCTTCTTGCTGGGCAGCGATGGTGTGCACGGGTTCCTGCCAGATGAGCATATTGCGGATATCCTTCGTGAGCGCTGTGCGCCTAGTGATAGCGCGCGATCTCTTGTCAATGCCGCGCTCGCGGCAGGCAGCACCGACAATTGCACGGCACTCGTTTTGGACGTGGTTGCGCTCCCGGTGGCAGCATCCGCTGACATCGGAGTTGGCATAACGCACCTGCCGCTCTTGCCCTTGCCACATGGTGGCGAGACGATCGACGGCTTCGTGCTCAGGACATGGCTGTCCGATGGCCGCTATACGAGACTGTTCGCAGCCTCGGACGAGGTCGAGGGCGGCGAGGTCGTCTTAAAGTTTCCCAAACCAGGGCTCGCGGCTGACACCACGTACCGGACTCTGTTTCTCCGCGAGGCTTGGGTGGGCGCACGTGTGCATAGCCCGTGGATTGGCCGTGTCATCGAACAACCCACCGGGCGTCAGACGCGCCTTTATACAGTCATGCCTCTTTACGAAGGCGAGCTGCTTGAGACGCGTCTTACACGCAGCCCAGCCATCGGGCTGGAGGAGGGTCGCGCTATCGCGATCGGGCTGACGCGTGCGTTGTCGGCTCTTCACCGCGCTGGCATCATCCACCGCGATCTCAAACCAGATAACGTCATCCTTGAAAGGGCTGGGTCACTGAAGCTGATTGATCTCGGCGCGGTGCGGATTCCCGGACTGGAGGAGTTGCCTCCCAAGGATATTCCGGGGACCCCCGGCTACGTGGCGCCCGAAATGTTCGTTGGCGAACCTGGGAATGAGGCAACCGACATCTATGCCTTGGGCATCACCATGTTCCGCGCCTTTACCGGAGAATTCCCCTATGGCGATGCCGGGGCAACAAGTCACCCGCACCGGGAGCGGCCCAAGGATTTCTCCGCTCTGCGTCCTGATCTGCCCGCCTGGCTGCAGGCTGTTTTGGGACGAGCTATCGCCTTTGATCCCAGCGAACGCTTTTCCGAGGCGAGCGAATTTGCGGCGGAATTGGAGGCTGGACCGGCACCTATCCTAGCTAACGTCCAGCGGCCGTTTACGCTTTACGAACGCGCCCCGCTGCGAGTCTGGCAAGCCCTGGCTTTGTTGCTGGCCCTGGCGCTACTAGCGTCTCTGCTGCGGCGTTAGCCCAGCAAACATTCGCGATTCTCATGCACGCTCTTCTTAAGTTTAGCGGAAGAATGAAGAGCCCCTTAAAAGGTCAAGCTTGTTGAACCAACGCCCTTGCAGCCAAAACACGTCGGGGCAATCCGGGCCCGGTTTCAAATTTTGAGAGCAGAGAGAGATCGAAGCTCAGCGCCGCACTCTGAAACCAGGATGGGGACGCCGCCCGCAATATTCAGATGGGGGCCTTAGCTCTTTGTAGGAGACATACTCCCTAACTTAACGCGAGCGATCGTAAATGCTTGCAGAACGTCGTGCCACTGTGGAACCGCCGGAACCGGATGGCCGCCCCACTCTCGTCGACGTCGGTAGTGTCTAAGTTTGAAATTTGACAGTATTGACGGCGCTGGAATCCGTACTTAGCGTAAAACATGGAGGATTACTGTGATAAAAAACGATTTGCCCCTGGAAGAGCCAGCCAGTTTGGTTTGGCTTCCAGTAGGTCAAACCCCGACCGATAATGATTTTGTCCTTACGGAAGACCAGCAGCCTCATTGCCGTCCACAAGATTGGCATACTTTTGGTAACCTGCTAGAAATCTTTCCGGCGTGGGACCAAGGCAAAGCGCCATGGGTCAAGGTCGGACAGCGGATATTTCGCCCGAACGAAATTCGCGATTTAGTTCAGTGCCGCAATGTCTAGAGGACCAAAAAGCGAGAAGCGCCCACTGATGTGATCGGCAGCGCGATTAAGGTTGCGAAGTTGAGCGGTTCAGGTGCGGGGTAGACGAGGAACAAGATGCCGCTTCGAGTGTGGCGGCGCGCGTTCCGCGCCTGCGACTTGGCGCGAATCATGCATATTTTGGCATATGGTGGAGAGATCATGCCGACACTGACCATTCGGCACGTCACGACCTATCGCTACCGGCAGCCGGTCGCTTTCGGCGAGCACCGGATGATGCTCCGCCCGCGCGACGCCTCCGATCAAAGGGTGCTCGAAGCGAGCCTTGAGATCAGCCCGCAGCCCAAGAGCCTACGTTTCGTTCAGGACGGATACGGGAATCATTTGGGGATCGCGCGGTTTTCGGATCGCTCAAAAGAACTGTCGTTCGAGAGCACTGTTTGCATCGAACATTCGCCGCCGGACGTCGCCGGTCTCGAGATCGAGGACTACGCAAGAACCTTTCCGTTCGACTATAACGCCGGCGAGATGCGGGATCTCGCCCGCTACATTGAGCGCCACCAACACGATCCGGGCAACGAGGTTGGCCGCTGGGCTTGCCGATTCCTGCCTGCGAGCGGGTCTATGGATACTTTCGAGCTTCTCGCCAGCTTTACAGAGGGCATCAATCACGGCTTCCGCTACCGGCGGCGGGAAGCAAAGGGAATCCAGGAGCCGTTGGAGACGCTCCGGCTCGGCCACGGCAGTTGCCGCGACTTCGCTCTGCTGATGATCGAGGCAGCGCGTTCGCTCGGTCTCGCCGCGCGGTTTGCGTCCGGGTATCTCGCTGTGCCGCTCGACTATCCCGAGGAGCCGGTGAGGGGCTCGGCGCGCGGCTCGACCCACGCCTGGGCGCAAATCTATCTGCCGGGCACCGGCTGGATCGATTTCGACCCGACGAGCGGTAAAGCCGGTAAGATCGAGCTTGTCACCGTCGCGGTCGTGCGGGACCCGCACGACGCGATCCCGCTTCACGGCACCTTCATCGGGTTTCCGTCGGACCCTCTCGGCATGGAGGTCGAGGTGATGGTCCGGAAGCGGTCTGAGCCACTGTCCAACACTCGGGGCGCGCCTCGTCTGGCCAACGGGCATGACCGATGATGACGTTGCGTTCCATGGGGATGTCTGCACGCGGACATGGTTGGGAGTCCAGAATATCAGGAGACGTCGAATGAAGATTCGCGTCGGCTACGAACTGATCTACGACTTTCCACAGCCGACCCCGATGATCACGGTTCTGGGCACCCATTTCACCCGGGCGTCCGACATCATCACGCCTGATTACCTCACCACGAACCCTTCCGTGCCGATCTCTCCCTACCGCGACACGTTCGGCAATTGGTGCAGCCGCATCGTCGCTCCCGCCGGCCGGTTTCGTTTATCCGCTGATGGCGTCGTTCATGATACCGGCCTGCCGGATGTGGCAGCCCCTTCGGCCCCTCAACACGCGGTGGAGGACCTGCCGGCCGAGACGCTGATCTTTCTCTTGGGCAGCCGCTACTGCGAGACCGACCGTCTGTCGGAGGCGGCCTGGAAACTCTTCGAAAGCTCGCCGCCGGGATGGGCGCGCGTCCAGGCGATCTGCGATTTCGTCCATCGCCACATCACCTTCGGCTACGAGTATGCGCGCG
>JBAVVQ010000124.1:0-1906 GCA_049697375.1 Rhodomicrobium sp. | reverse complement strand
GTTTCTGGCGCGCGAGTAGTAGCCAAGCCCTGCCCAGGCCGCCAGCACCTCGTCGCGCGACGCAGCGGCTAGCGACTCGGCGGCTGGCCATCTCGCCACGAAGCTCTCGAAATACGGGATCACGGCTTTGACGGTGGTTTGCTGCAGCATGATCTCGGAAAGCCAGACCTTGTAAGGATCGGCCTTCTCACCCGGCCCCGCCCGCCAGGGGAGCTTGCGCCGCGCGCCATCGTACCAATCGAGGAGCGCGCGCTGAAAATTCGCCGGCTCGAAGGGGATCGGCGGGATGTGGCTATTCTGCATCACATTTTTGGATTTCGCGGTGAGTCTGCCCATCGTTCTTTCTAGCGCGCGTCGAATCAGCCATCCGCCAAGCTATGGCGGTCTTCCACAATCAGGGCAAGAGCAGCGCTTCGAAGGAAGCTGCGGACGCATATAATGGCCCCGTCTCGGTCGGGCGCTTTGTGACGCCCATCGCAGGCAAGACATTGAGCCGGGGCGGCGCCGTGCTGACCGAGCTTATTTGCGAGTGGCCCGCCATCGCCGGACCCGCGCTTGCGCTTTATACAAGGCCCGAAAAGCTGACCAAAGGGGCGCCGGAGCCCAATTCAGCGGGAAAGCCCGCGCCCTCGGTGCTTCACTTGAAGGTCGATCCGGCGAGGGCGCTCGAAGTCCAGTACAGCACGCCCCAGCTTATCGAACGCATCAACCAAACGCTCGGCTTCAGAGCCGTGTGCGGCTTGCGCGTCGTGCAGGCTCCGGTTCTCAAAAAGGCGGCAAAGCCATCGGCCGTGGTAAAGCCTGCGCCTTCGAAAAATGAGCGGCCCGCGCCCGAAAATCGCCTGAGCGCCGCGCTTGCGCGCATGGCCCAGGGCGTAAAAGCCCGTGGATGTTCCGGGTAAGATCCTCGTCTTCGGCGTCCGCTGGCTTGAAATTTACTTTTCGCCGCTCCAAAACAACGCGAAATGGATCTAGCTTGGAGACGCCTGTGTACAGGAACCTAAGGATTGCTGTTTTGGCGCCAGGGGCGATGGCGATAGCCGCCCTTTTGGCTTTCAACCCATTCCCGGTCGGCGGGAATAGCGGGGGCCTCGGTGTGGCGATGGCTGCGGAAGAAGCCGCGCCCGCGAAGGAGGCTGCTCCTGCAGCCGCCCCTGCAAAGGAAGCTGCTCCAGCTGCCGCTCCCGCGGAAAACGCGCTTCCCGATATGGCGCTCGGCAAGGAAGACGCGCCTGTGACCATCGTTGAGTATTCTTCGCTCAGCTGTCCCCACTGCGCTCATTTCCATAGGGATGTGATGCCGACGCTGAAGTCGGACTACATCGATACGGGCAAGCTGCGCTATATCGAGCGGGAGTTTCCGCTGAACAACGCCGCTCTCGGAGGCTCCGTGCTCGCGCGGTGCGTCGATCCCAGCCGCTTCTTCGCCATCACCGATCTGCTGTTCTCCAGGCAGGAGGATTGGGCCTTCAAGGAAGACGCCCTGCAGCGCTTGCGGATCTACGCAAAGCAGGCCGGGCTGACGGACGCAGATTTCGAGAAGTGCCTCGAAGACGAATCGCTTCAGAAGAAGGTTCTCGCCGTGCGCGAACGCGGTGAAAAAGAAGGCGTGAAGGGAACGCCCACGTTTTTCATCAACGGCAAGATTTTCAGTGGGGCGCCGACGCTGGCGGGCTTGACCGAAGCGATGAAGCCCTATTTGAGCACGCAGTAGAGATCGGGCGCGGCCGGGTAGGCGGCTTTGCCGCCGCAAGCTTTCTGGCGTTTCTATTAAGGAGACCCCTCACCCCAGCCCTCTCCCGCAAGGGAGGGGGCTGGCTGAGCCCGCTGAGAAGGCGTTCCTTCTCCCAGCCGCATCCGCTTGCAGATGCGGTTTTCTGAGGTGGCAATCTCGCCGAGGCGAGAT
>JBAVVQ010000123.1:0-10817 GCA_049697375.1 Rhodomicrobium sp. | reverse complement strand
CGGGAAGCCTTACAGTGCGGCTGGCTTCGGCAACTCTTTCAAAGATTGGTGCCGGAAGGCCGGATTGCCGCAATGCTCGGCCCATGGGCTTCGCAAGATCGGTGCTGTCCGCGCCGCGGAAGCCGGGGCAAGCGAACATGAGCTTATGGCGATGTTCGGCTGGGAAGATGCCGACATGGCCCGCGTCTACACGCGGAAGGCGGCGCAGAAGAAATTGGCCGCGAGCGGAGCAGCAAAGCTCGCTCATGGCGGCAAAATTGTCCCACCTGCTGTCCCACCAAAAGAAAAATCAAGCGAGAACTTCAGCTTAAAAGAGAAATGGCTCCCCGGGCCGGACTCGAACCAGCGACCCAGCGGTTAACAGCCGCTTGCTCTACCGACTGAGCTACCGGGGAACTGCGGATAAGCTGCACCCGCAATGCGCTTTCATACCACATGCGGGATTCGGCACAAGCCTATTTTGCGCATTTCTAGCGCCCTTTGACAGTCACAAATCCGAAAAGGGTCTTCCTTCGCTTCGGCGATTGCTCAAAGAACCCGAAATCCCTTGCGCCACACGCCTTGCAAGCCTATGGACCCAGCAAGTACGCCCCGGCTGTACTAGACTGGAACGCGCCATGGCATCGCTGCAATATAAAGGCCGCATTCACAAATCGAAGCTCACGATACGCAGCCTGCGTTATATCCTTACGGATCAGGCGGCGCGCCTTTTCCCTGCGCTGCAGCGGCGCTGGCTGCTGCCCGTCGAGTCGCGCTCCATTGTGGAGGCCGCATCCGGCGATTGCCCCCTTCCCTCGGAGCGTGTCGACGCAGCGCTGCCCGAGCTTTTCGCCGCGCTCGGCATCGTCGCCCCGAGGCTGCTCCAACTCACAGACCACATCTACTCTGTGGAGGACGCGCTGGTTACGGGCTGGGCGGGGGCGATGATCAAGGATGGCCTGCTTCTCACGGTTCGCCCGCAGCACAACTGGGTGGCGGCGCTTCGCGCCCATCCGCACGAGGTGCGAACGCTGCCGGGCGACCGCCCCTATTTCAACCTGATGGCGGCGACTCCGGCGAAAGGGCACATCTTCCATTGGCTGTTCAATGCGATGGTTCCACTGCTGGCCTACCTCGAAAGCGGAAAGCGCGACCCCGGCCTGGGATTGATTGTCAATGCCGCTGAAAGCGAAATCCAAAGGCATAGTATCGACTACCTCAAGGAGCATTACGGAATTCATGCGGTCGTTCCGGTGGCGCAGAACGAGGCCGTGCGTGTTCCGCATCTCCAGGCCGTGATTCCCGTCCCCCATATCCCGAGGGCGCTGCAATCGCCCCTTGGGCTTGCCCGCCTTCGCCATCTTGGGGGCTTCATCGCCGGGCAGGATGGCGAAAACTGCGCAAAGCGCATCTATGTCAGCAGAGACGATGCCCGGCTGAGACGCGTCTTGAATGAGAAAAGTTTCATGCCCAAGCTCGAATCACGCGGCTTCCAGCGCGCGATTCTCGCCGAGTCGCCGATCGCCCAGCAGGTGGCGCTTTTCAGGCAGGCGGAGATCGTCGTGGCGCCGCACGGGGCAGGCCTCGCCCACATCGCCTGGTGCAAACCGGGCACGAAAATTATCGAGTTCTTCCCGAGCCCCGATGGACCGCGCGGCCGCGTCCGAAACGCCACCTATGATTACTGGCTTCTCTCGCAGCTTCTGGGCCTCGATTATTCATGCCGCCTCGCGGGCCCGATCGAAACCCGCAATGATGGCTTCAGCATTGGAGAAGATCTGATGACGACCGCCGTTGAAGAGGCCCTTGCCCGCCCGAAGGTCGAGACCGCGCCGGTTTGATGCGTTTCATCCGTTCCAATGAGGATCTTGAGTGGCATATCGGAAGCCTGACTGAGGCGCATCCGATGTTCGAGCCACTCCGCGAAATGGCTGGCGCCGTGCCCGTGCGCTGGCTCGACCGCGGCTTCAAGGGCCTCGTCTTTGTTGTGACCGGCCAGCAGATCTCGGTTGCGGCCGGGAGGGCGATCTATGGCCGCCTTGAAGCGGCGCTCGGCGACATCACAGCCGAAACCGTGGCGGCGGCCAGCGATGATGTGTTGCGCGCCGCCGGTTTTTCCGCCCCCAAGATACGCACTTTGCGCGCGCTCCAGGACGCCGCGATGGGCGGCGCTCTCGATCTCGATGCGCTGGAGGAGCAAAGCGCGGAGGAGGCGATCCTTTCGCTGTGTCGGATCAAGGGGATAGGCCCATGGACCGCAGAGGTCTACCTGCTCTTTGCGGCCGGACACCCCGACATTTTCCCGGCGGCCGACGTTGCCCTTCAGGAGTCCGCGCGGATCGCCTTCGCTCTCGATGCGCGACCGACGGCGCGCGATTTCCGCGCGATGTCCGATGCCTGGTCCCCCTGGCGAAGCGCCGCCGCGCGTCTCCTCTGGGCCTACTACCGCGTAAGGAAGGGCGGGAAAATGGTCACGCCGGTATAGGACTTCGCTTCTGGAGCGGCGCATCTTGAGCTGTGCTGGCGTTCAGCTTGAAGGGCGGCTTCAATTCGAGATTGCGCAGCGCGGCCCTGTATATCGACGGCATACCTGCAGTGAACCGGTAAAGGTTCAGCCGCAGAACGACATCCGGGATCGCCTTGCCACCAATCTCAGTCATCGGAACGCCGTTATCGAGGAAGGCCGCCAGCATCTCTCGCGCATTCTCGCCGAAGTCTGCATCGACAATGTCATTGAATTGGCGGGTTATGGTCGTGTCGCGCATGAACCTGCCAATGTCCTTCGGCTCGCGCTCGACTTTTACAATCACGGTACAGGCCGCCAGCGGCGCGTGATTATTGCCTAGCCGCGTGCTGCTCAGAATCCCAAAACGGCAATCCCTCGATTCGCGCGCGAAGTCGCAATTTACAAAGAGGCTTCGCCCACGATGATCGTTCCATCCGACAAAAAAGACCGACGCTCTTAAGGGAAGGATCACTCCTTCAAAGGTTTCCACATCCTGATCGCTTTCCTCCCCGCCGGGCACGAAGGACATCTCGAACCAGAAATTGCCATTACGCTCCTTAACGTGCAGGACCTCACGAGCGACCAGTTTTTCTTCGCTTTGTTCAAAGCTGTAGCGGTAACAAATGTAGACGCCGCAAAGCCACTTCTGCAGACGGTCGAATTGCCGATACCCCTCCACGGGAATGGAAAGCGTGATGTTCTTCCGGCCCTTGGGCTCTTGCTCCACCCGCTCGATGAAAAGGTCCAGAGATTCATACAGAAGCCACTGCGGCTCGAAGTGCGGAACGGACTCACGAAAGAGATCGGCGAGGCGCTCGCGGATTTTCGCCTGAGGATGATTGGACAAGCCTTCTCGAAAGTTTCTTGCCGTTCCCGGCGACACCCTGGTCTTTCGCGCCAGGCCGCTGGCAAAATCCTGGTCATCCCAACCAGGCAGCCCGAGTTCGGAACCATATTTGTCGACAAGATATTTCAGAATCAAAGTTATAGTGGGCGCATTTGTTAAAGACCGACGACTTTGACGCTTCGATTTGGCGCGAGGCGAATGTGATTCGTCCATCCGCAATTCCCTAATTGTTCCGAAACCAACAGTACAAATACAGAACAATACCACATTTAGTTTGATTTAAATAGATGCTCCACCACATCCAGGACGAGGTCCTTCGGATGACCGTCTGTACGATGGTGCAGAATTTGCGCCGCGACGGGTTTTAAGAAGCATCCTGGCTTCATACGCTATTGATGCTTTTTGTAGAGCTTTTGCTCGATTTTGATTTGGGCGCCTTCCCTTTTTGACTCACAATTTGGCGCTTATCGCTGTAGCAATAAAAAAATTCTGATGCTTAAATGTATATATGAAGAGAGTGACAAACACATCGATAGAGTGATGTCTGAGTCAGTGTTGTAGTTCTTGCTTCGAGTTAAGCACATGCCACACCATTGTGCTGATGCCCTAAGCTATCAGTATCATGGTATCTTAGGCTTCATAATGTCTTCAGAAGGAGGTAGACTCATCGAAATTGTGAGTGCTCTTACAGGAACCTATGCTGTCGCTCCAAGGCCAATCAGGAGAGGATTGGTAATTCTATCCTGGACAACAACGTTCGCTATTCTAACGTCGGCCCTAAGCGATGGTACGGGAACCAAGGTGGCGCATCAGCTGAGCCCATGCTTTAGCGCGCCCTTTGCGAATGCGGCTCCCGAGCCCATTTCCGCATTTAGGACGAGAGAAAGAACCGCTTCTCAGGCGAGGGGCGGTTTTTTCTTGCTTCTTGCCCTTATGTTTTGCTTGCTATGGGTTACTTGCCGGGAACAGCAATGCAACCAACCTCGCTGAATTTCAAAAAGAATGCCTCACGCGCGCTTAGCGACCCGCAGCTCCAGCGCGCACTGAGCAATGTCAAGACGGGGTTCATCGCCAAGCGCTCCGAAGCGCGCGCCGCCCTGCCGGAGTTCGACGGGCTGCGCGCAGTCGCGGTCGATATCAAGAACCATGTGCTCGATCATCTCGACATCTATCTCGAAGAATACGAGCGGCAGGTCATCGCGTCGGGAGGCCATGTTCATTGGGCGCGCGATGCCGCCGAGGCGCGCCAGATTATCCTCAAGCTGTGCCGGGACGCAGGCGCCAAATCGGTCACCAAGGGCAAGTCCATGATCTCGGAGGAGATCGGGCTCAACGCCGCGCTGGAGGCGGAAGGCATCGAAACCGTCGAGACCGATCTTGGCGAATACATCATTCAGATCCGGCATGAGTCTCCAAGCCACATCATCGCCCCGGCCGTTCACCTGAACCGGGACCAGATCGAAAAGGACTTTCGCGCGCTTCATAAAAGCCTGCCCGAAGGGCGCGATCTTGCGAACGCCTCGGACCTCGTCAACGAAGCGCGCACCATGCTTCGGGAGAAGTTTCTGGCCGCGGATGTGGGCATCACCGGCGCGAACTTGCTCATAGCCGAAACCGGAAGCTCCGTGATCGTCACCAATGAGGGCAATGGCGATCTCACTCAGCTCCTGCCGCGGGCGCATATTGTCATCGCGAGCATCGAGAAAATCGTCCCCACGCTCGAAGACGCGTCCACGATTTTGCGCCTGCTTGCCCGTTCCGCGACAGGCCAGGAGATCACGAGTTACACCACCTTCTCCACCGGACCGCGCCGCGCGGGCGACCCGGATGGCCCGCAAGCCTATCATGTGGTGCTCCTGGACAATGGCCGCACAGAGATGCTCGGGACCGAGTTTCATGACATGCTGCGCTGCATTCGCTGCGGGGCCTGCATGAACCACTGCCCCGTCTACGCGGCAGTCGGCGGCCACGCCTATGGCTGGGTCTACCCCGGCCCGATGGGCGCCGTTCTGACACCCCAGCTCATCGGCATCCACGAGGGCGCGCATCTGCCCAACGCATCGAGTTTTTGCGGGCGTTGTCAGGCGGTCTGCCCGATGAACATTCCTTTGCCGAAAATGATGCGCCACTGGCGCGAGCGGGACTTTAACGAGAAGTCCGCGACGTCGGTTCCGAAACTGGCCTTGCGCGCCTGGGGCTTCCTCGCGAAGCGGCCGGCGCTTTACCGGCTCGTGATCGATTTGCATGGGCGCGCCCTATCGCTTGTCGCTGGAAAAAAGCGCCGCTTCTCCAAGCTTCCCTTGGGGCGCGGGTGGACCAAACATCGGGAATTGCCTGCGCCCGCGCCAAAAACATTCGTGTCACAGTGGCAGGAGCGCGAACGGAAGCGGTTGCGTCATGACTGATTTGAAAGACCAGCGGGAAGCTGTGCTTGCCCGCGTACGAGCGAAGCTTGGCGTGCGCGGCGACGAACCGGGGCGGCGCGGCCTTGTGCACTCGCGGCTCCGCACCCATGCGGCAAACCTGATCCCTGAGCGCGCGCAAGCGCCGAGAGCGGAACTCGCGCGGCTTCTCCAGACCATGCTGGAGAAGCATGGCGCCAAGACGATCCGCGTGCGCACTCTAAAGGGAATATCCGAAGCCGTAGCCGCCGCCCTTCGCGACCAAAACCTGCCGTCTCGCATCCGAGTCGGAGAAGACGCCATTTTTGAGAGCCTCCGGGCTGAGCCGGGCGTCATCGAGATACTTTCCGGCCCGGCCCAGGCGACCGATACCGTTGCCCTGAGCCATGCGTTTGCTGGCGCGGCCGAGACCGGGACCCTTTGTCTCATGTCCGGCCCGGAGAATCCGTCGACGCTGAACTTCCTGCCGGAAAACCATTTCGTCGTGGTGCTCGTGGGCGATATCGCCGGCTCGTACGAAGAATGCTGGAGTAAACTGCGCTCGGCCTATGGGGAAGGGCTCATGCCTCGCACCGTTAATCTGATCAGCGGCCCGTCACGGACTGCCGACATCGAGCAAACCATCGTCATGGGCGCGCATGGCCCGAAGAACCTCGTGGTCATTATTGCCGGCTCTTGAACGCTTTCGCCACCGTCGTCTTCCCGGAAAGGCGAAGCCTTATCCGGGATCGTAACAACTTGAAACGTTCCCTTTCTTGCGTTCCCGGCTCGCGCTTCGCCTAGCCGGGATGACAATTCTTACATCTTCGCGCGCTTGCCGCGCCGGAGCGCTTGTCCGGCGTGAACAGGCTTCTTCGGCGTCAGTGTCAGGCTCGACGGCAACGCAGCATCGTAGCCCAGTATCCGCTCGACCAGACCCGTCAGACCGCTCAATGGGAGCCGCAGCCAGAGGAGCAAGAGGTGCTCGCGTCCAGCCGCGGGCCCGCGCACAGCGCCTTGCATCGGAATTTGCTCGGTCACAACTCGGCGATAAACCGAGCGCCAATACTCCTTCTTATGCTGAAAGCCAATTTCAAAAACCGCGCGTCCAGTAATCTCTGCGCCGTAAATTTCGCCAACTCTGGTGCCCGCAAGGCGGTATTTGAGCGAGTCCAGGTCTGACCTTAGATCGATGAGGCTTAGTCCGGGAAGGAGGTGGGGAATGGCGACGGGGTCGATGTCAAAACGCGAGGGGATTGGCCGAGACTGCGCGCACTCTCGCCAATAGTCAAAAAGCTCCCGTTGTTCGCGCAATATAACCTGCGCGCGGAAAGCGAATTCCGAAGTCATTCACCCCTCCGATGCCCGTCTGCCGATCCGCCTTCGGCATACCGATCACCATGACTCCGAAACTATCGGTGATTTGCGTGTTGCAGTGCAAGCCATTCCGTTGCGCGCTTGAAACGCCGCATAAAAACTGTCTCGCAGTGTGTGTAGAGTTACGCAATACAGGCTGAGCCGTGCTCAAACAGGGGAAAGGGGACGGATTACCGCCCCTTCCGTTGTCCAAGCCCCATTTTCTTCGCCAGGTTGGAGCGAGCTTCCGCGTATTTCGGCGCCACCATCGGATAGTTTGGCTCCAGGCCCCATTTTTCACGATATTCTTCTGGCGACATGTTGTAGTGCGTGCGCAGATGGCGCTTCAGAGACTTAAACTTCTTGCCATCTTCCAGACAAATGATGTAGTCGGGTGTCAGCGATTTCTTCACCGCTACCGCTGGCTTCAACTCTTCCTTCGGCGCCGGGACCATGTTCGCTGATGCGCGGGTGAGGGCCGAATGTACGTCCCCAATCAAGCTCGGCAAATCACCGGCCACTACAGAATTATTGCTAACATAGGCAGAAACGATCTGTGTCGTAAATTCCACAAGCTCGTTATTTTCGAATTTTTCCTCAATCATTTGCGGGCTCCTGGAACGGCCTTGAGCTGAACTGTCCAATGTTTTATAGGAATTTCCTTGGATCTCTGTTTTGTCAAGCCAGCGCGGCTCCGACTTGCGCTTTGAGCCGAGATCCTTGACCTTATTTGTTTGTTTCACAATCATCTGCCTTTCGCACATTCTTGGAATACATCCTGTATATCACAAGGACGCAACTTCTCAAGAATTCTAATTGAAGTAACACATGTTACTTTAGTTCGAAGCGTAGAGCTCTCTATCGCAAAATCATGCTCTCTTTTGCGGCTTGGTAAACTCTGCTTTGGTTTGTCCAAAATGCCGCGGCTCCCGAGGCACGAAAACATACGCTGCCCCGCTGCGCTTCCGTGCTGAGCAACACTGCGTCCTCGATGGTCCCTGCGCTACATGCTGGATCGCCTCATACCGGCGCGTTATATTTAGATCTTTGCTTCATCCCCGCGCAATCGATAACTCCATTAACATGCTTTGATTGCTTGCAACTGGCGCTAAGCAAAGTTTGCTAATCTGGCCAACGGATTCTCATCCGGATGCCATCGCACAACGCTTCGTCATCCCGGCCAAGCGAAGCGCGAGCCGGGATCGCAAAAGGGGAAGCGCCTCAATTTGTTACGATCCCGGATAAGGCTTCGCCTTTCCGGGGAGACGGCCGTGGCGATCCATTGGCGCGTCCGGCAAACTCTGCTCTGTCGCCGTGACGAAGAAGAGAGGGCTTCCGGCAAAACCCATAAGCTCTTGGCGCATGCCGCCGCCTAAGCTCGCTACACATCGATCCCAAGCGTTACTTTTAGAGGCCAAGCTTATCTCCGGCTTTCCACACAGTAGGAAGACGTCTTGCCAAGCGGTCTTACGCATGGTCCTTCGGATAAGGGTTTCGGCTCCCCATTTTCTTGAACTGGAAAGTTCGAAGCGGACTCTTGCAAATGCGCCTGTGCCCCTCCTTTTCCGATTGCGCCGAAAGCGCGCTCCTCGTTGACTTTGGGCCGCAGTTTGACCGCCAGCTCAGCCTGTCGATTCTTCAAGTCAGCAAGGTTCTTGAAGCGTCAATGCTTCACGGACTCAAGGAAAGCATTCCCGCGTTGACATCGCTTACAGTGCTTTACGACCCGTTCGAGCTTTCCAGGGAAAGGATTGTCGGGGAGATCGAGCGTTTGTGCGAAATTGTCGGCGCCGCGCCGGACTGTGCGCGGACTTGGGAAATCCCCGTTGTCTATGGCGGCGACGGCGGCCCGGACCTGGAGGAGGTTGCCCGGCTCGCCGGGCTTTCCCAGGAAGAAGCGGCCGCGCTTCATGCCGGGCGGGACTACCACGTCTACATGCTAGGTTTCCTTCCGGGCTTTGCCTATCTTGGCGACCTTCCAAAAAAGCTGGAGACGCCGCGCCGGGCCACGCCGCGCGCTTCGGTGCCAGCAGGATCGGTGGCGATCGCCGCGGGGCTAACCGCGATATACCCGATCGAGAGTCCCGGCGGCTGGCATGTCATCGGTTACACGCCCGTCAACCCTTGGGATTTGAAGCGGCGAAAGGAGCCCCTCTTCCAAGCCGGTGACCGGGTTTGCTTCAAAGCCGTGGAAGCGGCGGAGGCAAAGGAAATCCAGCGGCTGATGACCGAGGGCTGGACCCCTCCGTGCAGGGAAGCCTCGTGACCGCCTCGCTCCAGGTCCTCGACGCCGGCGTGGCGGCGACGCTTCAGGATGGCGGGCGCGAGGGCTATCAACGCTTCGGCGTTCCGGTCTCCGGCGCTCTTGATAAGGTCAGCCTGGCTATCGCCAATACACTGGCGGGAAATGCGCCTCATGAAGCCGCACTCGAGGTTCTGGCGGCGGGGTTGTCATTGCTGGTGCGCGCGGAGAGCGTTACTCTTGCGGTGGCTGGAACGGCGGGTTCCTTCATCCTTGAGACAGCGCAGGCGGTTGTTCGAATTCCCCCGCTTCGAAGCCTCGCCGCAAGACGCGGGGATATCGTGCGATTTCCACCCCCAAAGGGGGGCGCCGTCTTCTATGTTGCGGTTGCAGGCGGCTTCGACGTTCCATCCGCTTTCGGCAGCCGATCAACCTGTCGGCGCGCTGCGCTCGGCGGCTTCAACGGCCGCGCGCTGCAAGCGGGCGACGAGTTGCCCCTTCGCTTCCCCGCCGCTCCCGCCTGCGAAGCTTTTGCACTCGACGTGACCCTTTCTGCGCCGGATACCTTACGTGTCATGCGTGGCCCAAACGCCGAATATTTCAAGCCGCGCGCTTTTGAAACGCTCCTGAACGCCGCCTATACAATAGCGCCCGCGTCCGACCGCATGGGTCTTCGCTTGCAGGGCGCGGTCTTGGAGCGCGCGATCCAAGGCGAGCTGCCATCACAAGGCACGACCGCGGGCGCCCTGCAAGCGCCGTCCGATGGACAGCCGATCCTGCTCCTGGCGGACAGGCAGACAACCGGCGGCTATCCGCGCATCGCAACAGTGATCTCTGCGGATCTCGCCGCGGCCGGGCGGCTCTCACCAGGGACGCGCATCCGCTTCAAGGAGGTGAGCCGGAACGAGGCCATGCAGCTTTTGAAGGCGCAGCGCGAGTGGCTGGCGTCCCTGCCCTCGCTTCCCAGGTCGATCTCCGCCGCCACACTTTCGACCGAGCATCTCCTCAGCGCCAACCTTGTGGGCGGCGTGACCGCTGGCGCGGCTGAGGATTGAAACCCTTTCCAAAAGCCGTCTTGACGCTTCCATAATTCCACAGCTATAGAAATATAGAAGTTTGGGAGGCAGCCATGCCTGATGCTTCGCAGGACGATCAGATCGCACGTTATGCCGATATGATGGCGGCGCTGGGCACAGAGACGCGGCTCAGAATTGTGCGTTTGTTGCTATCTGCCCATCCCTATGGGCTTGTCGTGGGAGAGATTGGCTCCGAACTCGGCATTCCGCCCTCGACGCTCTCCCATCACCTGGAGAAGCTGAAAAACGAAGACCTCGTGAAAGTGCGCCGCGAGAGCACCTTCCTCCGCTACACGGCGAACACGCAGGCGCTGCAGGACATTCTCGCCTTCCTCTTCGCCGAGTGCTGCACGCGCAACACAGCCATCAAACCCGAAGACATAACCTGCTGTCAGGAGTGAACAATGAGCCAGACCAATGTGAAAGAAGC
>JBAVVQ010000122.1:0-9226 GCA_049697375.1 Rhodomicrobium sp. | reverse complement strand
GCCCTGGGCCGCGGCGCGCGAAACGCCAGTTGGCGCGCGGTACTCGCCGAAGACCTCGCGCAAGGTATCGCCCCATTCCCCGGTCGTGACGCCAGCCTTGGCGCAGGCGATCGACGGCTCCATGATGTTGCGGTCTTCCTGTGCGGCTGAGCGAAGGGCGGCGAGCGCGGCTTTCGCGGCATTGGCGTCGCGCGCGGCGCGCCATGCATTGAGCGCCTCGACCTGCTCGCGCTCCACCCATTCAGGAACCGTCTGAATGCCCCCGTCGGCGCCGCTTGACAAAGGCGAAGACTCCGTCTCCAGCCACTTGTTGACGCCGACCACGATCTGCGCGCCCGTCTCGATCTTACGCAGGCGCACGGCGTTCGCCTCGACAAGGCGCTGCTTCATGTAGCTCGACTCGACGGCCGCGATCGCGCCGCCCACCGCTTCGATGCGGGCCAATTCCTCGCGCGCCTCGGCTTTCAGCTCTTCGACCTTGGCTTCGATGACGCGCGAGCCGTCGAAAATGTCGGCATATTCGAGGAGATCGGTCTCGTAGGCGACGATCTGCTGCATTCTGAGCGACCATTGCTGATCCCACGGACGCGGGAGACCCAGCGCCTCGTTCCACGCCGGAAGCTGCACAGCACGCGCCCGCGCCTTCTTCGACAGGACAACCGCCAGCATTTCGAGAAGGATGCGATAGACGTTGTTCTCGGGCTGCTGCTCGGTCAGCCCCAGCGAGTTCACCTGAACGCCGTAGCGGAAGCGGCGGAGCTTTGGGTCCTTCACGCCGTAGCGCTTCTCGCAAATTTCGTCCCAGAGATCGACGAAAGCGCGCATTTTGCACATCTCGGTGACGAAGCGCACGCCTGCGTTCACGAAAAACGAAATACGCGCCACCGCCTCGCTGAACTCGGCCTCGGAAACCTCGCCACTCGCCTTCACCGTATCGAGCACCGCGATGGCGATTGCGAGCGCATAGGCAAGTTCCTGCACCGGCGTCGCGCCTGCTTCCTGCAAATGATAGGAGCAGACATTCGTCGGGTTCCATTTCGGAACCTCGCGGAAGGAGAAGACCACGATGTCCTTGATGAGCCGCATCGACGGCTGCGGCGGAAACACATAGGTGCCGCGAGACAGATATTCCTTGATGATGTCGTTCTGAACCGTTCCGGTCAGCGACTTGCGGTCGACGCCCTGTTCGTCGGCGAAAGCGATGTACAGCGAAAGAAGCCACGCCGCCGTCGCGTTGATCGTCATCGACGTGTTCATCTTGCCGAGCGGGATACCGGCGAGCAGTGCGCGCATATCGCCGAGGTGGCTCACCGGCACGCCGACCTTGCCAACCTCGCCGCGCGCGAGCGGGTGATCGGAGTCGTATCCGGTCTGCGTCGGCAGGTCGAAGGCGACGGAAAGGCCCGTCTGCCCCTTGGCCAGGTTCTTGAGATAAAGCTCGTTTGACGCTTTCGGGGTCGAATGGCCCGCATAGGTGCGGAAGATCCAGGGCTGGTCGGGCATGATTTGGCCCCTTAACCTTTGAGCAGGTAAAGATGTTTGCACTGCACAATAGCACGTGCTGTGCGATGGCCCAACCCCTTCGAGAGGCAAAAGCTGCGCGGCAAATCGCATCCAATTCCGCTGCTCAGCGTTAATGATAGAGCTTCACAAAACCGTACCATTCCGCAATGAATAAAATTCATCGAAATTCGCGATCGCGCCGGACTGGCTGGCCCGCGACGCAGGCGCCTGCTTAATCAAGGGGGAGACTATGGGATTTCTAAGATTTTTGCTCTCCATTGCAACATTCATCCTTACAATGTTGCTGGCCCTGTTCGCATTCACCTACACGGCGATCAATTACCCATCGGCCATGCGCGACCTCTTGACCGCCGCGCAGCAAATCCGCGACTATGTGAGGGAAGGGCCCCTGCCAGACAGCTACATGGTTTGGGTCGATATCTTCATGCAGCCCAGCCAGTTCGTGCTCGTGGGCTTTAGCATCGCGATGCGCATCCTGATCGGCATCGTGTTCGGTCTCCTTGGTTGGATTTTCGGGGGACGGCGCTCGTCCGGGACCGGCGCCGCCGCTGCTTCGAGTTCCCCGTTCAGCCGCTGGGGCTGAAGGCGCGTCTCAATTTCGCGTGAATCCTATGGTGCAGTGCTGGCGTGAATGAGAAAATTAAGCGTTAGAATGGCATAATCGCCTCACGGCGCTATCACCGGGCAAGATGATCGTATGGATTTGCTTGTTTCGGTTATGAGGGCAGGTATGCGTGCATTTCGTCACCCGTTGCGATTCCTTTTAGGGACTATCGCAATTCTAGGCGCTGCGTCGGCAGCGGCGCAGGCGATGGATCTCATCATGTTCGAGTCGCCATCCTGCGGGACATGCAAGGTTTTTAAGCGTGAAGTTTTACCGATTTACGCTGCAAGCCCGGCGGGAAAGGTTTTTCCGCTCTGGGTTGTTGAAATGGGCGGCAAACTGTCGTTTCGGATCAACGAACCCGTTACGTTTACGCCAACTTTTGTTTGGGTCGATAACGGCGTCGAGGTCGGGCGATTTTCCGGTTACTACGGCAAGGAGAAGTTTTTCAGCATCGTGAACAAAGCCGCCAACGCCCACAAAGGCAGCGGCCGGCAGAGAACAAGCGCGCTGCCTTAAGACCACAGCTGGCGTCGCTGGAAGGAAGCTCTGCGCGGCGCGCATTCAGTCGGCTTTCTGCGGTTCGGCGCGTTCACTCAGCGGGTGAAAATCGAATACCGTCTGCCGCAGACGATCTTCCATGACATGCGTGTAGATTTGCGTCGTCGAGATATCGGCGTGTCCGAGGAGAGTCTGCAGCACGCGCAGGTCGACGCCGCGGTCAAGGAGGTGCGTTGCGAAGGCATGGCGCAGCACGTGAGGCGATAGCCGCTCCGCATCGATGCCGATCTGCGCTCCGAGCGCCTTGAGATCGCGCGCGAATTTCTGCCGTGTCAGGTGGCCTTCTTCGCTCCAGGACGGAAAAAGCCATTTTGACTCGGCCGCGCTTTCCGTGCGGCGGGTCGCCTCAAGCCATTTATCGAGACTATCGCGCGCCTTTTGGTTCAGGGGCAGGATGCGCTCGCGCCCGCCTTTGCCCTTTACGGGCAGCATCATCCGGTCGCCCCTCAGCGCGCTGCGGGGAAGGCTCACAAGTTCCGAGACGCGTAATCCCGTCCCGTAGAGGAGTTCGAGCAGGCAGGCGAGACGAAGGGCCCGGCGACTAGCGCCCGGAGTTGACGATTCGGCCGCTTCGTAGGCTGCGGTAAGAAGAAGGTCCACCTCGGCAATCGACAATGTTGCGGGCAGCTTCCGCCTTGCCTTGGCGCCATCGATAAGCCGGGCGGGATCGTCGGCCCGCAATCCTTCGGCGACAAGAAACTGCGTAAAGCGCTTGAGACAGGACAATTTGCGGACGGCGGAGTTTGCTGCAAGGCCGCTCTCTGCGCGATCTGCAAAGAACGCTTCCAGGTTTTGACGTGAGCACGAGAGAAACGTTGTGCGATGCGTGGCAAGAAAGGCGGATATCTCCCGCAAATCGGCGGCGTAAGCTGAAATCGTGTTGTGGGAAGCGCCCCGTTCGGCCCGCATCATGTGCAGGAAGGCTTCCATAGGGCCCTCGTCGGCTGCCTGCGCGAGGGAAGCTTGCGGCCGCGCCATGCTACCTGATCTTCGCGTCCCGGATCGACTTTGTCATCTCGCGCGGCTGGGGCTCAAAGAAGTTTGCGAGCACGAACATAGATCCGTAAAACAAGCCAACGAGAATACCGATTATTGTCAAAAATCGCAAAAGTGTCGGCATGAAAGCCTCCAGGCCGGTTCCTTTGGCAAAGGGCTGCCGTTCTTCGCGCTCGTTGTCAAGGAGGGGATGGTGGCATAAGTTGAGGAATGCGATCCATACCAGCTTGAAGCGTGCGGCTATGACGGCGGAGAACGACAGCGGCGGTAACAGACCCCTGGCGCGGTCCGTGCGGCGCGCCCTTCAAAAACGCAGCATCATTCTTGTTGGCATGATGGGGTCGGGCAAGTCTTCGATAGGCCGGCGCCTTGCCGCCGCGCTGGACCTGCCCTTTGTCGATGCGGACGCCGAAATCGAACAGGCCGCGGGTATGACGATCGAAGATATGTTCGCGGAGCATGGAGAGCCCTATTTTCGCGAGGGGGAAGAACGCGTCATCCGGCGGATCCTGCAATGCGGGCCGCAGGTCCTTTCGACGGGGGGAGGCGCTGTGGCGTCACCGCGCACGCGCGCGGCGATCGCGAAAAGCGGAATCTCGCTCTGGCTCGATGCCCCCGTGGCCCTTCTGCTTCAACGCGTCTTGCGCCGCGACAACCGCCCGCTTTTGAAGACCGATGATCCGAAGGCGGTGCTCGAGCGTCTTTTGGCCCAGCGCCGCGCCTTTTACGCGGAGGCTGATCTCAAAATTGAAAGCCGCGACGCGCCCCACGAGGCGGTGGTGGACGAAATCCTTGCGCTTTTGTCCTCGCATCTTGCCGGGCAGGAACAGGCCGGGGCGCCGGCGCGACAAGAACAGGAGAAATCATGACGGCGTATGTGGCTGCTCGCGTGGATGTCAAACTCGGAGACCGGAGCTACCCCATTCTTATTGGGAGCGGCCTTATCGCCTCCGCTTCCGATCATCTTGAGGAGTTTTTGCCTGACGCGCGCTTCGCCATCGTGGCGGACGAGGCGGTGCGAGCCTACGCCGAGGAACTGCAACGCGGACTTTCCGCAAAGAGCTTGCTTCTTGGCGCCCCGATCTACGTGCCCTCTGGCGAGGCCTCCAAGAGCTTCCCCGAGCTTGAACGCGTATGCAACTCGCTTCTCGATCTCGGGATCGAGCGCAACCATGCGGTGATCGCGGTTGGAGGCGGGGTGATCGGTGATCTCGCGGGCTTTGCGGCGGCCAGCGTCAAGCGCGGCGTGAGGTACGTTCAAGTGCCGACGACGCTCCTGTCACAAGTGGATTCGTCCGTCGGCGGTAAGACCGGGATCGATACCTCTCACGGCAAAAATCTCGTCGGCGCCTTCCATCAGCCGTCGCTCGTACTGACAGACCTCGACACGCTCAAGACCTTGCCGCCACGCGAATTCCGGGCGGGCTATGCGGAGATCGTAAAATATGGCGCGCTCGGCGACGCCGTCTTCTTCCGCTGGCTCGAACAGAATGCCGACGCGGTGCTCGATCATGAACGAGATCATCTGGTGTACGCCATCGGGACAAGCTGCCAGATGAAGGCCGAAATCGTATCCCGCGACGAGCGCGAGGCGGGAGATCGGGCGCTCCTTAATCTCGGGCACACTTTCGGCCATGCGATCGAGGCCTGGGCCGGGTATACCGGCGAGGTCTTGCATGGCGAGGGCGTCGCGCTCGGCATGGCGCTCGCTGGCCAGTTCTCGTTCGGGCAAGGCTATTGCGGTTCCCAGGTGGCCTCGCGGCTGAAAACTCATTTAGGCGAGTGCGGGCTGCCAGTGAGTTTCGCGGACCTTCGCAAGCAAGTGGGCCGCGCGCCAACGCTTGACGAGTTGATGTCGTTCATGGAGCAGGACAAGAAGGTCAAGGACGGCGAGATGACGCTCGTCCTCTTCCGCGGGATTGGCGATGCCTTCGTCGCGCGGAACGTGCCGCGATCCGCCATCCGCGCGTTTCTGCAGTCCCAGCTCTAGTCTAGCGGATTGCTGACAGCATGAATCCTTCGACAAGCTCAGGATGAGGTCCAGCGTTTTCAATGGCTTAGCCCTGATGGTGAGCCTGCCTCGGTTCGGCGGGCTCACCGTGAGGCCATGGGCGACATCGTTTTTCAGCATCCTGCTAATGTTCAGAAGCGCAAAGCCCCTAATTCTGCTATGTCTTAGAAAAAAGAGGGTTTGGGCATGACAATAGCACGCGAAAGTCGTGATCTGCCTGCCGCCAGGGAAGGAATACTCGCAAGGACAGCCTTGGGCTTCACAAGCTGGGCCGAGCGATGGTTTCCCGATGCCTATATTTTCGCGGCTCTTGCCGTGATCCTGGTGTCAGCTGCCGCTCTGGTGAACGGGGCGGCGCCCCTGGCCGTGGCGAAATCCTTTGGCGACGGGTTCTGGACTCTCATCACTTTCACGATGCAGATGGCTTTTGTGGTCATCAGCGGCTATGTGGTCGCGATGTCGCCCCCCGCCGCGAGGCTCATTCGCGGCCTGGCGTCGCTCCCGGGAAGCGGGCCGAGAGCGGTGGCGTCCGTCGCCGCGATCAGCATGCTCTCTTCTCTGCTGAACTGGGGATTCAGCCTCATATTCAGCGGTCTCCTGGTTCGGGAACTGGCCCGGCGTTCGGACCTCGGAATGGATTACCGCGCCGCGGGCGCCGCCGCCTATCTTGGGCTTGGCGCAACCTGGGCGCTGGGCCTTAGCTCCTCGGCAGCCCAGTTGCAAGCCAACCCGGCGAGCTTGCCGAAGCCTCTGCTGCTAATCACGGGCGTCATTCCCTTCTCCGACACGATCTTTCTGTGGCAGTCCATGGCGTTGTGCGGGACCCTGATCGTCGTCTCGATCATAATCGCTTGGCTCTCCGCGCCGACAAGGGCACACGCGCTGACGGCGAAGGACCTTGGCGTCGATCTTCAAACGAAGACTACCGCGCTTCCTCCCCGCGAGCGGCCTAGCGAATGGCTTGAATACAGCCCGCTCATCACGATACTTCTCGTTGCGTTGAGCGCCGGCTGGATCTGGCAGGAGTTCGCAAGCAAGAGCTCGATCCTCGCGATCTCGAATCTCAATACCTACAACTTTTCTTTCCTGATGCTCGGGCTACTCCTGCACTGGCGTCCGCGGAGCTTCCTGAATTCGGTGGCCAGCGCCGTGCCTGCGACGGCGGGCGTCTTGATCCAGTTCCCGCTCTACGGCGCTATTGCGACCATCCTCACGGGGGCGGCAGGCTACGGAGGAGCCACCATTTCGCACAGGCTCGCCGAAGCTTTCGTCAGCATCACAAACACCAGCACCTTCCCCGCGATCATGGGAATTTATTCGGCCATCCTCGGATTTCTTCTCCCATCGGGCGGCGGCAAATGGATTATCGAGGCCCCCTACATGATGCAGGCGGCGAACGACCTTCACGTCCATCTCGGCTGGGCAGTCCAAGTCTATAATGCGGCGGAGGCGCTGCCCAACCTGATTAATCCGTTCTGGATGCTGCCGCTGGTGGGCATCCTCGGAGTCAAGGCAAGGGACATCGTCGGCTTCAGCTTCCTGCAACTCCTGGTGCACTTTCCGCTGGTGCTGTTCCTGCTCTGGTACTTCGCAGGTACGCTGCAGTACACGCCGCCGGTCATCCCGCAGTAATCCGGCCTTGATCACGACGGTAAAAAACGCCGCCGCTTTTTCGACTCAAACAAGAGCGGCGTGGCGGCGCGATCCGTGTCAGGTCCAGATCACGTCGAGATTTGCGCAATCCGTTACCTATTCTCACGGTTTCTGGCACGCTGACCTGCTATCTCCCTCATCCTTCAAGAGAGAAATAACGCAATTCCGTTCAGCCAAGTTATTCGCTGTATAAAGCTGCCCATCGAGATAGGCCTGCAAGGGCGGAGAGAGCCACCAACTGAGCGATATTCTCTTATAGAGCATTTGCTTTTGCATAGTCATCATCATTCGATGCATTTTTTCTTCCGGTTTTTCGGTATATTTCCGGATAAATTCCCAAAAGCTCTCCGCCGGTTGCGGGCAGATATGAATCTGAGCTGCCGAGCCGATACCGCCATTCATTTGGGCCGCGTGCCGCGGCAACTCCAAGATCGTCTCGTAGCCCCGTGATATCCGCGTCGACATTATCGTAAGGGGGTCCGGCAAGGAGCCCATGGGCCTGAAATTGTCTACCTCTGGAATTTGGGGGCTGGCAGGATAAGCCGCCTGCATGGCGCAATCGTTTGAGGCCTCGAACCAGGACGGGTCGCTTGAAACCTGAAGAATAAAAGGCGACAGTCTTGCATCCAGGGCCTTAAGGCCATGCGCGATATCAAGCGCCGTCACAATCCCGGAATTATCGAAATAACCGCCGTCGACGATGCTATCGGCGAGTTGAGAGCGCCTGTCTCTGACGTCAGCGTGGGGACTGACGAAGGGAGCGCGCGAACTTACGCCTGCCGCTGTGCTGAGGCGGACGTCGACCGACACCGGCTTCCTGTCTGCGCAAGTTGTAACCGGGTTGAATAAGGCAGGAAGGACGCCGGCAACGCGCTGGATCAAACTGACGGGGGGATAGTCCTTGGTCATAGGATCCGGATAAGGAGCGCAGAGAAGTTCATGAAAATCGTAGCTGTCGGCGAAAAGCGTGCTCCTCCCGGTTCCCATGGGGTCAGCAATTTTCATGGGCGTCAGCATCACGCGCCGGCCGGTGCCAATAGACGTGGCGTTCATAAACAACAGGGGCGTCCACTGACCAGGGCTCGGCCCCATAGCCTGCAAAGGCCCGGATAAGGGTGACGTTTCTTTTGAGGCGCCGTAGACATCGTCGAACGCATCCTCCCACGCCATTTCGAGGACGCCGGCGCGATCCATAAAGCCAGGAAACATCGAGACGAGCGAGAGATCCCGTGCGAAATAGGCAGCCAGGATCGGAGAAACGAAGTCGTTCGATAACGCCGCCTGCAGAGCGTCCTTGTATGAGACAAAATCGGTCAGAAAATTCTTTGTGGCCCTCCCGGTATCGGGCCCGCTTTTGGTTGCCGCAGCCACCAAGTTAGGGAACCAGAGTCTCTGCTTGTAAAGTGCTTTCTTAAGCTCTGCGACCGTTTGCTTAGGCTGCACTTTCAAGGCGCTAACGAAAAAGGCCGCTCCGACTGAACTGCCGGACACGCTTGATATGGCGAAAAGCTGCTGATGAAACGGCCGCGCTGTTGGATTTTTCCGCTTGTCGAGGCTGTCGTCTTCAAGCACGCCGAGCAAACTTGCCAGGAGGAAGGCGGCCCGGCTCCCACCGCCCTCGCCGGCGACGATGATGGGACGCGGGCAGCCGGCAAGCTGGGGGGCGCCTGCCGGAAGCTGCTCGCAGCCTTTCGCATTCCAGCCGCTGGCGCCCTTCCAATCCTTAAGCGCAGCGGCAAAAGCAACAGGCTTCAGCGCCGCCTGCTGTTGCTTGGAGAGTTCTGCGATGCGAACGTCGTGGCCATCGCCAATGAATAAGGAGAAGATGACGCCTGCGGCGATGAAGGCAATGATGAACGGAAATTGGTGCCGTTTTG
>JBAVVQ010000121.1:0-6735 GCA_049697375.1 Rhodomicrobium sp. | reverse complement strand
GTCCACGCCTGGAGCGGGATCGGCGCGCGGTCACACGTCACGCGCTCGGACATGGACGCGATCGCGAAAAGCCGTCGCGTTACCGACAGGATCAAGAAGACGCGCGTTCTTATCATTGATGAGGTTTCGATGTTGTCGGGGCAGACCTTGTCCGCGGTCAGCCAGGTTTGTCAGTTCGTCCGCAAATCCAACGATCCCTTCGGCGGGTTGCAGGCCGTTTTCGTCGGCGACTTCTTCCAGCTTCCGCCGGTCGTCCGCCGGGACGAGTACGCAGGCGCTGAAATGGAAAGCCAGGACGAAGAGGACCGCTCGCCCTTCGCCTATGCCTCGCGCGCATGGCGGGACCTCGACCCTGCAATCTGCTACCTGACGGAACAGCACCGCCAGACGGATTCGGAGTTCTCGCTGCTTCTCGGCGCGATCCGCTCCAATCGCTTTGCCCAGCAGCATCGCGATCTTCTTGCAAGCCGCAAGCTCAAGATGGACAGCCTGCCCGGAAGCATCACCAGGCTCTTCACGCACAATATGGATGTGGACCGCATCAATCAGGCGGAACTCATGAAGCTGCCGGGCGAGATCAGAAGCTTCCATATGAGTTCGACGGGCGACAAGCTTTTGACCGACGGCTTAAAGCGCGGCTGCCTTTCGCCAGAACAGCTCGACTTGAAGACAGGCGCCATCGTGATGTTCACGAAGAACGATCCGGAAGGCCGCTTCGTCAACGGTACGCTTGGCGTTGTGACGGAATTCGCGCGGGAGGACGGCTTTCCAGTCATCATCACGAAAGGCGGCTCGACCGTTGTGGCGAGGCCGGCTGAATGGAAGGTCGCGGAAGACGAGGCGTTTAAGGCCGGGATCGAGCAGGTTCCGCTGCGCCTCGCCTGGGCGATCACCGTGCATAAGAGCCAGGGCATGTCGCTTGACGCGGCCGTGATGGATCTGTCGAACGCCTTCGAGTATGGCCAGGGCTATGTCGCCCTTTCGCGCGTTCGAAGCCTGAGCGGGCTGCATCTTCTCGGCTGGAATGAGCGCGCGCTGCGCGTTCACCCCGAGGCGTTGATGAAGGACGGCGACTTCCGCCGTTCTTCGGAATCGGAACAGGAGCGGTTGGCCGCGACAGGAAGCGCCAAAACAGAAGCGCTTCATCAGACTCATCTGCGGGACATGAAAGGCCTTCCGCCAGCACATGCGAAAGCGGCGGCGGCCTCCACGAATGGGCGGGTCGCGAACACCTACAAAAAATGGACCGCCGAAGAAGACGCAGACATATCAGCGCGCCACAAGCGCGGGGAGGCGGTGAAGGCCATGGCCGCCGCGCTCGGCCGCCAGGAGGGCGGTGTCCGCGCCCGCCTTGTTAAGCTCGGCCTAATTTTGAAGTGATTCCGGCCACGCGTGTCTCTGGGATCGGCGCCTGACGCCGTTGCGGAGGCTTCGCGATCCTCGCGACGAAGGGTCAACGCGGGATAGGCAATTAGTCTAATCGCGAAATGCCACCCCGAAACTCGGCACGATGTTTAGATTAAATAAACGACAAATCACGTATGAAGGCGCCGGAACAGACATCACGACGGACGCGTTTCCCCATCCAGAATTTTTTTGGCCGGCCTGATCGGCCGTTTGGCTGGCTGTCCTGAAGTAGCAACGATGGTGCCTGAGACCATATTTGCGATCAGACTGAGGGGAGAGTCGTGAGATTTTCTTACGCTTCGATTGCCGCGCTGATGGGCGCGATGTTGATTTTGAGCATTGCGTTTGCGGTGCTGAACATTTCGGCTGCTCACTCGGCGGCGCTGCCGGGCGCGTTTTAAGGTCTGGACGGAACCGCTCGCTTTGTCGAAGAGCATTCTGCGTTCGGATCATAAGGGCGGTTTCTTGTTTCACCAGAGCGTAAGAGCGGATTACCGGTCTTGCAGGATGACAGAGGCGATATTTTCTGTTCTTTAGAGCGGCATTGCTCAAAGACCAGCACCCGCCCCTTTTCCAACACCTGAATGCAACCCATCATCTCCGTTTCAAACGTCACGAAAACCTATGCCTCCGGGCTGCAAGCGCTGAAAGGCGTAAGCCTCGACATTTATCCCGGCGAGATCTTCGCGCTTCTGGGGCCGAACGGCGCTGGCAAGACGACGCTCATCGGCATCATTTGCGGCACCGTCAACGCCTCCGGCGGTACGGTCACGGTCGATGGTTACGACAATGTGCGGGACTACCGTGCGGCTCGCGAGAAGATCGGGCTCGTGCCGCAGGAATTGACGACGGACACTTTTGAGTCGGTTTTGGGCACCGTGTCCTTCAGCCGCGGCTTGTTCGGGAGGCCGCCGAACCCAGCTTACATTGAGAAGGTGCTAAAAGACCTGTCCCTTTATGATCGGCGGAAGAGCCGGATTCTCACTCTTTCGGGTGGGATGAAGCGGCGCGTGATGATTGCGAAAGCGCTCGCGCATGAGCCGCAAATCCTGTTTCTCGACGAGCCGACCGCGGGCGTGGATGTCGAACTCCGCAAAGGCATGTGGCAGCTCATCCGGGAACTCTCCGCTTCCGGCGTCACCGTCATCCTCACCACGCACTACATCGACGAGGCGGAGGAGATGGCGGGGCGGATCGCCGTCATCAACAACGGTGAATTGATCCTCGTAGAGAAGAAGGACGAGCTGATTCGCAAGCTCGGGCAGAAACAGCTCACGCTCGACTTGCAGCATAAGGTCGATGCGCTGCCGCCGGAGCTTGCGGCTCATCACTTGGCGCTCATTTCGGATGGCCACCGGCTCGTCTACACCTACGATATCCATGCCGAGCGAACTGGAATCACAGCGCTGTTGAACGACCTCAACAAGGCCGGCATCCGGTTCAAGGATCTGAACACGAAGCAGAGTTCTCTCGAAGATATTTTTGTTGGCCTTGTGAGCGGAAAATGAACTGGCGCGGCGTCCTCGCAATCTACACCTTCGAGATGGCGCGCATGCGCCGCACGCTGATGCAAAGCGTCATATCGCCCGTCATCTCGACCGCGCTCTATTTCGTCGTCTTCGGCTCGGCGATCGGCTCGCGCATCACCGACATCCAGGGCGTAAGCTACGGCGCGTTCATCGTGCCGGGGCTCATCATGCTGATGCTGCTCACGAACAGCGTCGCGAACGCATCTTTCGGCATTTACTTCCCGCGCTTCGTCGGCACGATCTATGAAATCCTGTCGGCGCCCATTTCCTCGACCGAAATCGTCATGGGCTATGTCGGCGCGGCGGCGACCAAGTCGATCATCCTTGGCCTGATCATTCTCTCCACCGCGGGCTTCTTTGTGCCGCTTCAGATCGCGCATCCGTTCTGGATGCTGACGTTTCTGCTGCTCACGGCGTTCACCTTCAGCCTGTTCGGGTTTCTGATCGGCATCTGGGCCGACAATTTCGAGAAGCTGCAGATCATTCCCCTGCTCGTGGTGACGCCTCTGACTTTTCTCGGTGGAACCTTTTACTCCATCCACGTGCTGCCGCCTTTCTGGCAGAAGGTGACGCTGTTCAACCCGGTCGTCTATCTCGTGAGCGGCTTCCGCTGGAGCTTCTTCAATATCGCCGATGTGAGTGTGAGCCTCAGCCTTGGCATGACGGCGTTCTTCCTCGTGCTGTGCATGCTCGCCGTGTGGCGCATCTTCAAGACCGGCTATCGGCTGAAAACGTGATGAGCCGGTAAGAACCGAATGGATCGCCGCCGCCGTCCCGGAAAGGCGAAGCCTTATCCGGGACCGTACAGATTGAAGCCTCAATCTTTTTGCGATCCCAACTCGCTCTTCGCCTGGCCGCGATGACAATCCCGCGCCGTCTGTGGGAATTTTTTGAGCGTGTCTCTTTGATCTTAATCATGCCGCCCGGGCAGCTTATACTGCACAATAAATATCATGATTACGTTGGAAGATTGCATCGCATTCTGCGGGCTGAACGAGGAAGTGGTGCTTGTCATCGCGGAACACGAGCGCGTTCCCGAAATTGTGGCCGCCAGCCTTGCCAGTTCCCTGTTGAGCTTAGAGAACGGCGCCGAAAAAGTCAGGAACATGATCGTCGATAGTGTCCGGCGAGCTCAAGGTCATGGCGATCGTCAGCACGTCTTGAGGCTTCTGCACGTGCTGCGCCACTTCCTCAAGGAGTATCGCCACGCGATCCCATCTCACCGTCCGTGGAGCGCGTGTTTGTGAGCCAGGCGAGGCTGCCGCATGCATGCGTGTCGCGCAGGTGGGCCCTCGCCGATTGATGGCGGTCGGATGCATGAAGCGGCATCCAGTATGACAATCCGTCGTCGAAGCTGGCGCTTGCTCAGCGCCGCCGCTGCCTCAAGGCAAGCCGGCCCCAGGACAGGATGGAAAGGCTGAACACGGCGGGAAGAATGAGCATGGCGTTTTGTAGCCCGGCTCCCGGATCGCCGGCCCGGTAACCCCAGTCGGCAAGGCGCCCGACAATGACCGGGCTCCAGAAATCGCCCAACAGGTGAATGACGAAAATCGAGGTCGCCATTGCGCGCGCCCGCAAGCTCACGGGCACGCTTTCGATAAGAAGCGTATTGATTGGGCCGCTCGGCAGGAAGGCGAGGAACATCGCCGCGCCGAGGCAAGCCATCGAAACCACCGTGCTGTTGCTGAGGAACGCCGCCGTGGCGGCCAGAACCGTCATAGCCGCCGACGCCGTAAGCATATAGGCGTAACCCGCGCGCGATTTTTTGCGCCATGCGCTGGCGGCGAAGCCGCCGATGAGCGTGCCGAGCAGCCCCGCGATGACGAGCATTCCGCCGAAAAATTGATCCGCGAAGGAAAGTTCGAGCCCGTGAACCCGGTTCAGGAACGTCGGACCCCACGCCGCGAATGCGCCAAGCCCGAAGGTGTAGGCCGTCAGGCCGATCAGGACGAGGACGTAGTTCTCGATGCGAAACAGTTCGCTGAAACCGCCGAGACCCGATTTTGAGAACCCTCTGCTTGCAAGGTCGCCTTCGCCGTCCCTTCTGCGCGCCGGTTCGGCAAGGGCCAGAAGCGCGAGCGCAAGGATCAGTCCCGGCGCGCCCGCCCAGAAGAAGCCGGTGCGCCAGCCGCCATGCCCGAGCGCGAAACCGCCAAGCAAATAGCCGAGCGCTGAGCCCAAGGGTGTCGCGCTATAGAATATCGTCAGCGCGTTGTTGCGCCGCTCCGCCGTGAACAGATCCGAAATCCAGGTCGGCGCCAGAACCGCGTAGCTGGCTTCCCCGAGCCCCACGAGAGTGCGGCAGAGAAGCAGCGTCCCGTAATCGTGGGCAAAGCCGCTGAGGATCGTGCCTGCGCTCCAGAAGGTCGCGCCGAAGACGATAAGACCCCTGCGCGGCCAGCGGTCTCCCAGATAGCCGAAAACGGGCGACGTGGCGAAATAGCCGATCATGAAGGCGGAAGTCAGCCACCCGATCTCGCCGTCACTGAGCTGAAGGTCCGCCTTGATGGGCGGGACGACCGACGCCAGGACATACCGGTCGAGATAGTTGAACAGGTTGAGCCCGGTGAGAAGCGCAAGTCCAAGATAGGGGCGGCCTGTCTCTGTTTTCATGTCCGGCTGGGCGAAGCTTTTCAGATCAACCCGCCTTTAATCGGAAGCGATTAAAGGCGGAAAAGTTGATCGATTCTAGAGTGCTAGAGCAGCTTATCCACGTCCAAAAGGACGCGGGCTGCTCTAGGCTGCATAGCCGATTTTTGCCTTCGCGTAACCCGCTGATCCAGCCCCTTGCAAAATTGGAGGGCGCCGCCGGGGCCGCTCTGCGCGACGCAATCGGGCGACTCTCCAGGCTGTTTGCTGGCGGCTCGCCTCCCCAGAACCCGGCTTGCAGGCCGACCGGCCTTTTGTATGCGCCACGCGAAAGACGGCATCTTGTTTCATCCCCGGATCGGGCTCAGCTTGCGTCTCAGGATCTTAATAAAAAACGCCTTACCGAGAAGTTAAGTGCTATAAGTTATTGATTTGCAATGGTATTTTTAGTACAGAGCGTCGCCCGCCGCAAGCGCGAACGGCGCTGGCGTTGTTAACAATCGAAGCCGAAATATATTTAACGGATTTTTGCTCGTCCCAGTAAATGAAATAATTCCGGCCTTATGTAGCAAGCGCACCAACGAAAAGCTAGCTTAATCAAAGCTTTATCCTATAAATTTAGAGGATGGCAGAACCCCACGTCATAAGCGCCCTCAAGGCAAAGCAGGAAGAGATCAAGAAGCGCATCTCCGCTCTCAAGAAGGAGATCAAGGCCCAGCGCAACGAGCTGGAGACGGTGACCAAGGTCATGCGCATGTTCGAGGCAACGCCACGCACTGAGGGCAACCGATTATTCAAAAGGGGAACCGTATCAAGGCTGATCTTCGACGCCCTTCGAGCGAACCCTGACGGCTTGGATACGCATCAATTGGCGGCCATCATCATCAAGGAAGAAGGCTTTGACGCCAACGATCCCGAGATGGCGGCAACCATCCGCCAGCGCTGCATGATGGCCATGTATCGGTTCATAGACCGAGGACAAGTCGTTAAGGAGATGCGCGGGCCGGTGAGAGTATGGCGACTTGCTTAGGCGTTCGCTTATCCGCATAATATTGATATGCGTACCGATTTTAACGTATTCCGTGACCGCTTAGCTGAAGCCTGCCGCTCCAGAAACATGACAAGAGACAGTGTGTGCCGGGATATTGGGCTTGGCGGACGGCGCGCCGCCAATTTCCTTCTTTTAGGGCTGAAGGCGATAGACCTATAC
>JBAVVQ010000120.1:0-3887 GCA_049697375.1 Rhodomicrobium sp. | reverse complement strand
CCGCCAGAGCTATCGTGAAATATTTTAACTTCATCTTCCCTCCCGCTTTCCTGAAAAGGCCCAGGCTTAGGATATAACGTCCAAAAGCGCCGCTTGCGTTCTTACCTGCATGAAAAATGATTAAGCGAATCCCCACAATCGTAATCTGAAATAGTGTCAAAAATCATCCTACGCGGGCTTTGAAGACTGCGCGCTTTGGCTGTGAAAAGGGCGAGGCGCTTCCTTTGACGCGCCCTGCGCCGTGCTATATCTGTTCCATGTCAACGAGTCGTCTGAACATGGCCGCGAAGATCGCCGAAGCGAAAGCGCTTGCGCCGGAAGCCCCTTACTTCAAAGGTCTCAACGCCGAACAGCGCGAGGCCATCGAGCGGCTGGATGGGCCGGTTCTCGTTCTGGCGGGCGCCGGCACCGGCAAGACGCGGGTGCTGACCACGCGCATCGCGCACATCCTCTGGACGCGGCGCGCGCGCCCGAACGAGATTCTGGCCGTGACCTTCACCAACAAGGCCGCGCGCGAAATGAAAGAGCGCGTGGGCCAGATTGTCGGCGGCGCCATCGAGGGCATGCCCTGGCTCGGCACGTTCCACTCCATCGGCATGCGCATTTTGCGCCGCCATGCCGAGCTTGTGGGCCTCTCGCCCAATTTCACCATCCTCGATGTGGACGACCAGATCCGGCTCATCAAGCAGATCATCCAGGCGGAGCGGCTGGACGAAAAGCGCTGGCCCGCGCGGCAGCTTGCCGGGCTGATCGACGGGTGGAAGAACAAGGGCCTCATCCCGGAAAAAGTACCGGCAAGCGCCGCGTTCAGCTTCGCGAACGGGCGCGGCATCGAGCTGTATGCGGCGTATCAGAAGCGGCTGAAGGAGCTGAACGCCGTCGATTTCGGCGATCTGCTTCTGGAAAACATCCGGCTTTTCATGGAGAACCCGGACGTTCTCAAGCAGTATCACCGCTGGTTCACCTACATCCTGGTGGACGAGTATCAGGACACGAACGTCGCGCAATATCTCTGGCTGCGGCTGCTCGCGCAGGGGAACCATAATGTCTGCTGCGTCGGCGACGACGACCAGTCCATCTACGGGTGGCGCGGCGCGGAAGTGGACAACATCCTGCGTTTCGAGAAGGACTTCCCCGGCGCGCATGTGATCCGGCTTGAGCACAATTACCGCTCCACGGGCCACATCCTCGGCGCGGCTTCGAAGCTGATCGCGAACAATCTCGGCCGCCTCGGCAAGACCTTGCGCACGAGCGCAGGCGATGGCGGCAAGCTCACCGTGCGCGGCGTCTGGGACGACGAAGAGGAAGCGCGCCTCACCGCCGAGGACATCGACCGGCTCCGGCGCGAGGGCGTGCCGCTGAACAACATCGCGATCCTCGTCCGCGCCTCCTTCCAGATGCGCGCCTTCGAAGACCGCTTCGTGACCATGGGCATGCCTTATCGCGTCATCGGCGGCCCGCGCTTCTACGAGCGGCAGGAGATCAAGGACGCCATCGCTTATCTGGAGGTGATGCAGAATCCCGCCGCCGACCTCAAATTCGAGCGCATCATCAATGTGCCGAAACGCGGCCTGGGCGACCAGACGGTGCAAACCATCTTCCAGCTTGCGCGCGCTGAGGGCTTGCCCCTGTTCCATGCCGCGCGCCAGATCACCGAGACGGAAGACCTGAAGCCCGCGCCGCGCAGGTCGCTTCGCGCGCTCACGGACAATTTCGCGCGCTGGCGCTCGCTGACCGGCGCCATGCCGCATACCGAGCTTGCGGAGCTGATCTTCGATGAATCCGGCTACACCGCGATGTGGCAGAACGATAAGTCGCCGCAAGCGCAAACCCGGCTCGAAAATTTGAAAGAGCTGATCCGCTTCATGGGTGAGTTCGACAGCCTCGGCGCCTTCCTGGAGCACGTCGCGCTCGTGATGGACGCGGACCAGGCCGCCGACGACGACCGCGTCAGCCTCATGACGCTGCACGGCGCGAAGGGGCTGGAGTTCGACGTCGTGTTCCTGCCCGGCTGGGAAGAGGGGCTGTTCCCGCATCAGCGCGCGCTCGACGAGAACGGCCAGGAGGGCCTGGAGGAGGAGCGCCGCCTCGCCTATGTCGGCATCACGCGCGCCAGGCGGCGGCTCGTGATCAGTTTTGCGCAGAACCGGCGCGTGCACGGCTCGTGGCAATCGGCGATGCCGTCGCGCTTCCTCGACGAGCTTGCGGAGGAGCACGCCGAGGTGGTGATGGAAAGCGGCGGCTATGGCTATGGCCGCTACGGCATGGCGAATGGCGGCTATGGCGCGAGCCGCTTCGACGAGGCCGCCTCGCCCTTCGATTACGAGCGCACGACGCCCGGCTGGAAGCGCGCGCAGACGAACTGGCGCTCGGAGGGCGCGGTGAAGAACCGGAAGCGGCCCATCCCGTCGGAAATCGAGGGCGAGCTTGTGGCGGCGAGCACGGTGGAGACGCCGAGCGCGTTTGAGCTGGGCCAGCGCGTGTTTCACCAGAAGTTCGGGTATGGGCGGATCAGCGAGGTGGACGGGAATAAGCTGACGGTGGAGTTCGAGAAGGCCGGGCAGAAGAAGGTGGTCGCGAGTTTTGTTGAGGCGGTTTGAGCCTCGTCAATCATACTCTAAATTCTATTCGCCTATCGGGCTGTAGTTTCGAACGTCGATCCCGTTTTCCCTGAATTTCTCTAGAATGCCAATGTGGCGGTCCTGGAACCACTTCTCTTTAGCCCAGGGATGTTTGTTGATGTACCGCTCTCCCATGCCGGCCAGTAGCATAAGTTCATACCGGCCAATTTGTCCTTGGCGAGTTCCGTAAGCTAGGCGACTGAGTCGATTATCATCAAAGCCAGAAGTACATTCCTCCAGCTGTCGAAGCGTTGTGAAGCCGAGCGCACGAAGCGTGCGTGCGAGAAAATCATATGAAAAAGCTCCAATACGATCATCACTACCAAGAGCCTTCTGAAGGAATGCCCTCAAGGCATCCGGTGTGATCTCAACCTTCTCAAACTCTCCCTCCTTAATATTCTCGCGGGCTTGCTGTGTAAGCTTCTGATCCTCATTTTGAACGGCTTGAAATTCCCGATCTGCGATTTCAAGCAGTCCGGCAAGCGCCACAAAGCGCCGCCGAATCGCCAGCGGAATCACAGAAGAAGACTTGTACTGGATATCATGCTCTATTTCGGCCCAAGCATGCTGCAATACGGTTCTTACTTGAATCTCAGCAATCGCACCATCGTACGGCGCATATTCGGGCAGCTGAATGCGAGACCTTGAAAGGCGGACTAGGTAGTGGACGCTACTATAGCCAAAGCGCTCCTGCTCCAGAAGAAGTTCACCTTTATCAGAACGTTCCTGTATATCAAATTCCTCATTGAGCAGTTTGTCCACCTCGCCGAGCGTCTTGGGGAAATATGTAATAACCCGGATACCCGCCAGATCTGTAATTTGCTCGAGCGGTTGGGGGTACTTTGGCTTTGTGGGATCCGTCTCTAAAGGCGTTCCCGCCTTTTTGCCGAAGCTTTCAGGATCTTTTTCTCTCGCTTGGACGGACTGAACTTTAATGTTTCGCCGAGTTAAAGCCTCTTGAATGATTCGTTGGATTATATCTGCGAAGCTTTTGAAGTATTGGCGCTTCCTGTAATAGGCAGCGACGGCTGCCTCTTCGTGAGCTCTAAAATCGAATTCATCCGTTGTTTTATCGTACGGGCAATCACAAGAAATCACTTGGCCTCCGCAGACCGGGCACCGTTCAACATCACACCCGACGGCATGCAACTGTCCCTTCACGGCGGCACAGTCGTGACAGGGGAGTCTATCAGCACCCCAATCATCGGCTTCGGAACCGTAGGGGACACGCTGATATTCCTTACCGCCAATTGGATACGTAGTCTG
>JBAVVQ010000119.1:0-1970 GCA_049697375.1 Rhodomicrobium sp. | reverse complement strand
CCTTCGGCGGCAAGCCCTGCGGCTTCAGCGCCGCGCAGGTAAACGCGCGGGCGCCCGCGCCGCATTTTGCCCGCAGCCCTGCGATGCCGACATTCGGGCCGCCAAAGCGCGCCGCCATCGTGTCCGGGATTTCGGCGTCGTTGAGGGTCACATCCTCCTGCATCGACGAATTGCCGAACAGCATGTTGAGGAGCTGCCCAGCCTCGAAGCCCGTCGTCTCCACGGCAAGCCCGATCCGCACCTCGAACAACCCGGCCTCAAGCTCGCGAATGCCCTGCACCTTGCCCAGAATATCGCGGAGCACTGTTTCGTCCGAAATGGCTGCGAGCGGGGTCTCAACGCTTTGTTCGATCGCGATGGCCTTCGCGCGGGCCTCGATTGAGGCGGCGTCACCGCGAACGCGATAGGTCACGGTCATTCGAGACATGAGCTTTGTCCTTGTTAAGAAGCTCAACGAACCATCCACAGGCAAGGTATATCGCTCCGCCACCGATGGACAAGGAGGGCGGGGCGGGCTATCTCCGCATAAACATCTGGGAATGCCCATGCTCAAAAACCTCTATTCCTGGACGATGCGCCTCGCGCAAGGGCCGCGCGCGCTCTTGGCGCTCATTGCGATCTCGTTCGCGGAAAGCTCGTTCTTTCCCATTCCGCCCGACACGCTGCTCATTCCGATGGTGCTGGCGCAGCGGCAGCGCGCCTTCACGCTTGCGCTGTGGTGCGTGGCGGCATCGGTGGCTGGCGGGATCGTCGGATATGGCATCGGCGCGCTGCTCTACGACAGCGTCGGCAAATGGATCATCAACCTTTACGGCTACGGCGACCGCATCGAGCAGTTCCGCGAGACTTACGCGGAATGGGGCGCATGGATTATCCTGCTGAAAGGGCTGACGCCGATTCCCTACAAGCTCGTGACCATCGCGAGCGGGTTCGCGGGCTATAATTTCGGCCTCTTTATCATCCTATCGCTCATCACGCGCGGCTTGCGGTTCTTCATTGTCGCCGGGTTGCTCTATATCTATGGAGAACCGATCCGCGATTTCATCGAACGCCGTCTGGGGACGGTGACGCTCGCGATGTTTGCTGTGATCGTGTCAGGATTTGTGATCGTACGATATGTCGTATAGCGCGGTGACAACCCATAACGGGCAGACAGAGCTGAGTTTGAGCACGGCGGCGCTCATTATGGCCGGTGTGAGCTTCGCCACGCTTGCCGGAGCCTGGGCCTTCCAATATTTTGGCTATCCGCCGTGTTCGCTTTGCCTGGAGGAGCGGATTCCCTATTACGCGGCCGTCACGGGCGGCCTGCTCGCAGCTTTTCTGGCAAATAGAAACCCACGGATTGCGGCTCTCATCGTCGCGGCCCTGGCGCTCGGCTTTCTCTATAACGCCGGCTTGAGCATCTATCACGCGGGCGCGGAATGGCATTTCTGGCCCGGTCCCGACACCTGCACGGGGAACGGCGACCTCCTGAAGCCGGGAAGCCTTTCGAAGGCGCTGCAGCACAACCAGGCGGTTCGCTGCGACGAGGCGGCGATTCGCATCTTTGGCGTGTCGCTGGCTGGATTCAACGTTCTTATCACAGGCGCGCTGGCTGCGCTTGGGGGCTTCGCCGCATGGCGAAGTTTTAGAAAGGGCGGCCGGGTCTAAGCCCGGCCCTGGCCTGCGTCCTGCATTTAAGCGCCCGACGGCGAGACCCAACTCCTCGATATCCCTTACGCGCCGCCGCTTTTTCGGCTTGGGCCGACAAGCCAGCCAATTTACTGCGCCGTTCCATCCGCAGCTTCTTTCACATGATCTGCCATATGCTCTCTGACGACCCCGAGAAACGTCTCCCCATACTGTTCAAGCTTCGCGGCGCCCACGCCATGGACCATAGTCATTTGATCACGCGTTTGCGGCTTGAGGTGCACCATGTCGAGCAGAGTTTTGTCGGGGAACACCACATAAGCCGGGACTTTCTTTTCAGT
>JBAVVQ010000118.1:0-1842 GCA_049697375.1 Rhodomicrobium sp. | reverse complement strand
AAGCCTCCGCAGGCGTTGAAGGCTTTGTTGGGGCGGCCTCAATGTTATGCGCCGGCCGTGAAGTTATCTCGTTTTTCATCTGTGCCCACAAATGGTTGCGGATCTCGCGATCTTTTCAGCCTGATTTACACTTTATCTCACCGGTCAATGCATGAGGGCTATAAAGATTATACCTGCCCGCCTCGGTTGATCTTAACGGATGAGCTCATTGGCAAGACGGCCCGCAAACGGCGTCAGCACAAGCGATGGAGTAAAGACGAAGTACACGAAGCCGACCGCCATCTGGTTCAGCGAACCGCTTGATGAAGAGGCATTCGGCTATTGGCAAGCGGATGAGGTCTCGGTGCAACGATTCTGAGATTGACCTCTCCCAAGATGCCAACAAGGGTTCCGGCGCGGAAATGCCGAGTGTCTTCAAAAACAATGCTCGCGGGCTATGTGACGCCGGCTGATTGAATTGGAACAGGTGGCGCGCTCTTGGTGGCATCGAGCGAGGCGGGTTTCATCGGCTCTGGCGTAAAAGGCAGAAGCCGCGACCAGTCGGCGGCCCGCAAGAGCCGGAGCAAACCGTTTGCTGCCGCCGAGCGCTCCCGCCCAGCCACGGCGTAAACCTTCACGGTCCGGGTCAGCGCCAGATCCTCGATTGAGATGAAATGGAGCGTATCCCCGGATTTGGCGCTCTGGGGCATGATGCTGATGCCGACATTCGCGCCGAGAAGCGGCAGAAGGTCGTGGTCTGAGCCGATCTGATCCTGAAACTCCTGGCGAATGCCCCGGGCCGAGAGAACCTCCTCAAGCGCGGCGGCTCGTTCACAATACGGGCGGCGAAGGAGCCGCCACTTAGCAATATGCTCAAGCGAAACGGCATTGTGCATGGCGAGCGCATGATCGCTGTTGACGGCAAGCTCGAAACGCTCGTTGAAAAGGTCCCAGGATTCCAGCCGCTCCCACTCTTCAGGCAGCGGACAGGCAATAGCGAGCTCGATCGCGCCTGACTTCAGCTCAGCGCCGACCTCGCCTGCCGTGCCCCTGAAAAACTTCAGCTCCAGTCCGGGAAAGGCCCGCACCAGCTCAGACAAGGGCTGGATCACGATCTGCATGTTGACCGTGTGCGATAGTCCGATGCGGAGTGGAGCGCACTTCCCTTTTTTGTAGGAGGTCGCAAGCTGCTTGGCCGCGTTCGCGCTCTCAAAGCACCGCGTGAGGAGCGGCAGCATCATGCGCCCCAGCTCGCTCAAATGCGTGAGGCGACGCTCGCGCCGGAACAGATCGCCGCCGAGTTCCTCCTCGAGCTTAATGATCGCTCGGCTCAACGAGGGTTGGGCGACGTGGCACTCCTCCGCGGCTTGCGTGAAACTGAGCGTTCTCGCCACCGCGAGGAAGTACCGGACCTGGTGCATTTCCATGAGGGGCTCCGGGACGCCTACCAGGAAATTAATAAAGGATCACGATAGCGGGAAGCTATCGAAATATGAGTGAGGGGACATTTCTGTTGCAACCCCTATGGCGCTCGTGTTGGCAGGGATAATCCATCTTACAAAAAAAAAGGTCTGCCATGCTAGCGACGCTTTGGCTGACGAAAACGGTGGCGCTCGAAGCGACGGAACACGGCATTGCCGTCAACGCAATCTGTCCCGGCTATGTGCACACGCCACTGGTCGAGAAGCGAATTCCGAAGACGGCCAAGGCGCGGAACATAACCGACGAGCAGGTCATCAAGGATGCGTTGCTCCGCGCTCAACCACCCAGAAGTTTGTGACAACTCGGGGCCTGGCCTTGTTCCTGTGCAGCAATGCGGCCGCTTCGATCACAGGCACGGCGCTGCGGTCGTCGGCGGCTGGG
>JBAVVQ010000117.1:0-2102 GCA_049697375.1 Rhodomicrobium sp. | reverse complement strand
GCATCCTGCCCTATCGCACAGAAGGAGACGCCGTTGGCGGCGTGGTGCTCACCTTTGCCCGCATCTCCGAAATGAAGGCGGCCGAGCGCAAGATCGAAGCCGCAAGGGCCTATGCCGAAAGCATTATCGCCACCGTCAAGCAGCCGCTGGTTGTGGTGGATGAGGATTTGCGCGTCGTCTCTGCGAGCGCCTCGTTTTTTAGAGTTTTCGATCTGAAGCCGGAGAAGAGCGTCGGCGAACCGCTTGGGCGGATTCTCCAAGAAGCGCCGTGGGCGAATTTCTTGGCCTCGGTCAATAGGGGCATTGCGATCGAGAACCATGAGGTTGAGGTCAATTTGCCAGGTCTCGGGCCGCGAACCTTACTTGCCAGCGCCTGCGAGATCGTCGGTCTGTCTGAACGCCGAAAAATACTGGTTTCTCTCGATGATGTCACTGATGCGAAGGCCAAGGCCGAAGCCCTTGCGGTCGCCAAGGAGGAGGCCGAGCGAGCCAACTTAGGAAAGTCCCGCTTTCTTGCCGCCGCCAGCCACGATTTGCGACAGCCGCTGCAGACGATAAGCTTGATACAAGGCATGCTGGCCGACGACATTTCAGAGCCGGCTGCTTCGAAGCTGATTAAGCGGCTGGATAACACGGTCGTTGCGATGTCGGGCTTGCTGGACAAGCTTCTCGACATCAACCAGCTCGAGGCGGGCGTGGTGCAGCCGAAACTGAGCGACTTCGCCATCAACGATCTTATTCAGCAATTGCATGGCGAGTTCGAAATTCACGCCTTGAACGAAGGCTTGAAACTGCGCGTCGTGCCCTGCAGTTTGATAGTACATAGCGATCCGCGCCTGTTGGAGCAGATCCTCCGCAACATGATCGCCAACGCCACGAAATATACAAGCCGCGGCAAGGTCCTGCTCGGCTGCCGGCGGCTCGGGAATCGGTTAAGCGTCGAAGTCTGGGACACCGGCACCGGCATCCCGGAAACCGAACTCAGCGCGATCTTCAAAGAGTATCACCAACTGCAAAACCACGCCGGCAAACGGGCAAAGGGGCTTGGGCTGGGGCTTGCCATCGTCCAGCGCCTTGGCGAGTTGCTCGAAGCGCCGATCAGCGTCCGCTCCCGCGTTGGCCGGGGCTCGGTCTTCGCGGTGGAGGTGCCTGTGGTCCACGCGCCCGCTCCACTCCCCGCCATTGAACGCGCGGGCTCCTCAAGATTGGATGGTATCCCTCGTCCGGCTCCGGTGTCTTCGCAGGCCATTCTCATCGTCGAAGACGACACGGAAATCCGTGATATGCTAAGGTTGCTTTTCGACGGCCGCGGCTTTTGCGCATTCGCCGCGCGCGATGGGGATCAAGGCCTTGCCATTGCCGCCAATTGCGGCACAAGCCTCGATTTGATTGTGGCCGATTATAATCTTCCAGGCCTCAACGGGCTTGAGGTCATTGCCAAGATCGAGCAAGCCTCGGCGCGAAAAATACCCGCCATTGTGCTCACCGGCGATATCTCGGCAGCTACGCTCCGTGATATTGCAGAGCAACACCATGTCCACCTCCATAAGCCGGTTGACGCACGGAGCCTTATGCGTCATGTGACCGGCATCCTCGATACAGCCAACCAGAATGCGGCGGCGCCAACAATTTTCATCGTCGATGACGATTCTGAGATCCGCGCGGCAATGCGGGACATGGTGGAGAGACATGGCTATCGCGCCGAGGTTTTTGCCGACGGCGAGTCCTTTTTGAATGCCTGCTCACCTGATCAATCCGGGTGCTTGCTTGTCGATGCGCGAATGCCAGGCCTCGGGGGGCTCGACCTGATCAAGCGCGTAACCGCGATGCGGCTTTCCCTCCCTGTCATCATGATAACGGCCTATGGGGAGATCGCCATGGCCGTGACTGCGATGAAGGCGGGCGCCTTCGATTTCCTCCAAAAGCCGGTTCGCCCTGACGAGTTGCTGGAGAGTATCAAGAATGCTCTGAATTACTCCAATAGGCGCCCTGAGCAACCTGTAGACCGGCGCATTGCGGCCGCGAAAATCGAGTCCCTCACATCTCGCCAGCGCGACATCCTCGAAAAAGTTTTAGCCGGCAGCCCGAGCAAGATCATCGCG
>JBAVVQ010000116.1:0-13076 GCA_049697375.1 Rhodomicrobium sp. | reverse complement strand
CATCATGATTTGGTGAATCCCAATAGAGTTGTGAGGTTGATTTGGCTTCTTTGAAGCTTGACGGCATTGCGCCAAGTATTGCGCTCACGGCCTTCTGGGCGACCTCGGCCGCGAAGGAGGCTGTCGTCTCTCACATGTGTTTTTTCAACATCCTTGAGCGAAGTTGGGAAAACAGCGCTCGCTCTTGTTGCTGCTAACAACACAGATCAGCGATGATTGCCTCAATTCAAGGGATTTGCAACATTCATATTTTGGCCGCTTCAGAGCCCCGGAAATTACTTGTGAAAATGCGACTCGACCTCCTTTTGGTTCAGCGCGGGATCGCGGAAACCCGCTCCAAAGCGCAAGACCTCATCAAGCGGGGCGCCGTTCGGCTGGCTGGAAGGTCCGACCTCAAGGCCGGCCTCGAAGTATCCGCCGACGAGCCTGTCGAAGTCCTTGAAAAACAATACTATGTTGCGAGGAGCGCCCGGAAGCTTCTGGCGGCGCTTGACCATTTCGCGCTCTCGCCCGCGGGGAGAAACTGCCTCGATATTGGAGCCTCAACCGGAGGTTTTACACAGGTTCTGCTGGAGCGCGGAGCGGCCCGCGTATTTGCTGTGGATGTTGGCCGCGATCAGCTCCATCCCTCGCTGCGGACGGATCCCCGGATCGTCTCCTGGGAAAGCAGGGACGCCCGAGCGCTGACGGCTGCACAATTTCAGGCGCCGATCGAAGCAGTGACATGTGATGTGAGTTTCATTTCTCTGCTCAAGGTCTTGCCGCCAGCGCTTCCACTGGCGACGGAAGGGGCGTGGCTTGTTGTTCTGGTGAAGCCACAATTCGAGGTCGGGCGGGCGCTGGTCGGCAAGGGCGGCATCGTCAAGGATGCGGCGGCAAGGCTGGCCGCCATTCAAAGAGTTACCTATCATATAGAGGCGGCAGGATGGACAATTCTGGGAACGCTTCCCTCGCCGATAAAGGGACAGGACGGCAATGAAGAGACGCTCGTCGCCGCCACACGCGACCGCTGATTCCACTTCCCCGGCGGCGGCGCAGCAGATCGCCGGGATTACGATTGGGGCGATGGCGGCGCAAGGCGACGGCGTGGCCCTCATCGGTGAGAAAAGAGTGCATATCCCTTTCACCTTGCCGGGCGAAACGGTCAACGCTCTGATCGCGGACGCGAAGGGCGAGGCGACCGCCATCGACAGCCCTTCGCCGGACCGCATTTCGCCCATCTGCAAGCATTTTGGGGTTTGCGGCGGCTGCTCCCTCCAGCATTGGCGTGAGGGCCCTTATGCGGAATGGAAGGTTGGCCTTGTCAAAGCAGCTTTGGCGCGGGAGGGGCTGGCCGCTCCCATCGAACCCTTAAGAAGCTATCCACTCGCGAGCCGGCGCCGTGCAACTTTTACGGTGCGGAAGGAAAGCCGAGAAATACGACTTGGCTTCAACGCCGCTCGGAGCCACGATCTCGTCGATCTCGATGAGTGCCCCATTCTTTTGCCGCAGATCGTATCCGCCTTGCCTCAACTCAGGGCAGCGCTCGCAGATGCGATTCCGAACAAAAGCGAGGCAAAGCTTTACATCACCGCCGCGGAGAATGGCCTAGATTGCAACATCGAGGCGCCCCGGCTGCCAGCATCGGGTGTGGCGAGGCTCACCGAAAAGCTTTCAGCCGTGGGCATCATCCGGATGGTGTGGAACGGCGATGTCGTTTTCTTGGCGGCGGCGCCCTTCGTTTTGACTGGCGACGTGAAGGTCATGCTGCCCCATGTCTCATTTCTGCAGGCCGTCGAGGCCTGCGAGAGCGACATGGCGGCCTTCGCCGTCCAGGCGCTGGCGGAGGCGAAGGCGCCGAAAGGCCCGGTCTGCGACCTTTTTGCAGGGCTCGGCGCCTTCACCTTCGCTTGCGGGAAGCGAACGCCCGTCACCGCCTTCGAGGACAATGCAAACGCGGCCGCCGCGCTAAACGGCGCAGCCAAGGGCGCAAGCGGGATCAAGCCCGTGAAGGCGGTGCGACGCGACCTCTTCCGCAATCCCCTCGGCCCCATGGAGCTGAACGTGTACTCCGCCGCCATCGCCGATCCGCCGAGGGAAGGCGCCGAGGCGCAATGCAAGGCGTTGGCCGCTTCGAGGATCGGCGCAGTTGTCATGCTATCCTGCAATCCGGTCACCTTCGCGCGTGACGCCGCGATCATTTTGTCGGGCGGGTTCACACTGTCGCGCCTTGCGGTCTTCGACCAGTTCAAATTCTCGCCGCATGTCGAGACCGCAGCGGTGTTTACGCGCGTGGACAGCAAAAAGGGCAGGCTCGTAGCGCCCGCCCTTAGACGGTGATCCGCGCCGAATTACGCGGCGTTCGACTTGTGGGATTCGGTCGCGCCGCCCTCGATCACGCGCGGACCCGGCAGGCCCTTCGTGATCGTAATGGTGCGTGGCTTCATCGCTTCGGGAAGCTCACGCTTCAGGTCGACGTGAAGCAGGCCGTGTTCAAGCGACGCAGCGGACACTTCAACATAGTCCGCCAAGCGGAAACGGCGCTCGAAATTCCGAGCGGCGATGCCCTGATGAATGTACTGGCGAACCTTGTCTTCGTTCTTCTTTTCACCGCGGACCGTAAGCGTGCCTTCCTTCACTTCGATGGAAAGATCGTTCTCGCCGAAGCCGGCGACGGCCATAGAAACACGATAGATGTTCTCACCAAGCCGCTCGATATTGTAAGGCGGAAAGCCCGTCTCCGTGTCGATGTTGGCAAGCTGGTCGAGAACATTCGCAAGATGATCGAAACCGATCGAGGATTTATACAGGGGAGTAAGGTCAAGACGTCTCATTTTTGGTTCTCCTTGGTCAAGCGAGAATTTGATGCCTGCCATAAAGGCCAGGCGGATCAACTTTGCAGCCATTGCGGCCTGCACCTTCTGATTTATTCCTCGAAGCTTGGCTTTCAAGGGGCGCTTGAGCATCCCTGCGCAAGTGAAGTATGAATTTTTCACTGACGAGGAGGAGCCGCAAATGGCCTCAGAAACAGCGGTGTTGATTGGAACGACGCGCAACCCGGTGCCGAATGGCGCCGTTGCGGGCACATTCAACGTGCGCGGAGGAATTCGCATCCGCTACGCGCGATGGGACACGACCGCCGAGCGCCGCATCGGCACCATCTGCCTTTTCCAAGGCCGCGCCGAATTCATCGAGAAGTACTTCGAAACGATAACGGACCTGCGGAGGCGGGGATTTGCCGTCGCGACCATGGACTGGCGATGCCAAGGGGGCTCATCCAGGCTTCTTAAGAATCCGGCGAAAGGCCACGCCGAGAATTTCTCGCAATTTGACAATGACATCCGCCAGTTCATGGCCGAAATCGTGCTTCCTGACTGCCCGCCCCCCTACTATTGCCTTGCCCACTCCATGGGCGGAAATTTGGTCTTGCGACTCGCCCAGACAAAGGTCTGCTGGTGGGATCGGATCGTGCTCACGGCTCCCCAAATTCAGTTTGCCGGAACGCATTCGCAAAAAACCCTGACCTGCGCGGCGGCTGAAGCAGCAGCTCTCATCGGTTTTGGCGACAGCTTCGTTCCGGGAGGCAAGCCGTATTCATGGGAGGATGTCTCCTTTGAAGGCAACCCGGTCACCTCGGACAGACTCCGATTTGAGCGCGCCCAGGAGGTGCTCCGCGCTGCGCCCCACCTCGCCATCGGCTCCCCGACCATCGGATGGGTCGCGGCTGCTTGCAATTCCATCTCGATCGTCAACTCCCCAGCATTCACGGAGAGCGTCAAGGTTCCTATTTTGATTGTCGCCGCCGCCAATGACGAATTCGTCTGCTCCGCCGCGATCGAACGCTTCGCGAGCCGCCTTAAGAATTGCGCCCATATCGTCATTGCGGGGGCGAAACACGAGATCCTTCAGGAGCGCGATCAATTTCGCGAGCAGTTCTGGGCCGCTTTCGACGCGTTCGTCCCGGGGTCAGTTCTCATCCCCCGCCGCTCGGAGCAAGCGGAAGTGGTTCGCTAGAGCGTAGGCGCTTTTGATGGACTCAAAAGCACGCTCTAGCTCTTTGTTTTATCGTGCGTCTTATCGGAAAACCGCTTCACACTTTTCCGGACGCACTTTAGCGGGCATGAAAAAAGGGATGAGGCGAACCTCATCCCTTGGTTCGTTAAGGCCTCGCCGTCAGTGAGGCAGGGCGGCTCCGTCTCCATCCGAAGCAACCGGCGCTGACAAACCTTTTAACTGCGCGGCTGCGAGGGCCGCCGCCTCATCCCACTCTATCGGCTCAAGCTTCCGGACAAGCGCTATACCGAGCGCCTCGTCCATCCTTGCAACTGGGATGATTTCCAGGGCGTTCTTCACGTTATCCGGAATTTCAGCGAGGTCCTTCGCATTCTCCTCCGGAATGATTACGCGCTTGATGCCGCCGCGAAGCGCGGCCAGAAGCTTCTCCTTGAGCCCGCCGATTGGCAGCACCCGCCCGCGGAGCGTTATCTCGCCGGTCATGGCGACGTCACGACGCACAGGAATCCCGGTTAGGATGGAAATGATAGCCGTCACCATTGCGACGCCAGCGGAAGGTCCATCTTTCGGTGTCGCCCCTTCCGGCACGTGCACGTGGATGTCCTTCTTTTCGAAGAGCGGCGGCTCAATACCAAAGGCGACCGCGCGGCTGCGGACATAAGCGTTGGCGGCTTGGATCGACTCCTTCATGACGTCCCGGAGGTTACCCGTGACATTCATCCGGCCACGGCCCGGCATCATCACGCCTTCCACAGTCAGAAGCTCGCCGCCGACTTCGGTCCAGGCCAAGCCGGTAACAACGCCAACCTGATCCTCAAGTTCGGCTTCGCCATAGCGATACTTCTGTACGCCGAGGAAAACGCGAATGTTTTCCATTGTGACGTGGACCTGGGTCTGTTTGCCGCTCTCGATCTCTTTTACCGCCTTGCGGGCGAGTTTCGCGATCTCGCGCTCCAGGCTGCGGACACCTGCCTCGCGGGTGTAACGCCGGATGATCTCGACAATGGCCTCGTCGTCCACGGTCCACTCGGCGGGCTGCAGCCCATGAGCCTCCATTTGCCCGCGCATCAGGTGACGCTTGGCTATTTCAAGCTTCTCGTCTTCGGTGTATCCAGCGAGCCGGATGATCTCCATGCGATCTTTCAGAGCCGGCGGGATGTCGAGCGTGTTCGCGGTCGTCACGAACATCACGTTGGACAGGTCGTAATCGACCTCCAGGTAATGATCGTTGAACTCATGGTTCTGCTCGGGGTCGAGCACCTCCAGGAGCGCAGACGCCGGATCGCCCCGGAAATCCATGCCCATCTTGTCGATCTCGTCGAGCAGGAAGAGCGGATTGGTCTTTTTCGCCTTCCGCATCGACTGGATCACCTTGCCTGGCATGGAGCCGATATAGGTGCGCCGGTGGCCGCGGATCTCGGCCTCGTCGCGGACGCCGCCGAGCGACATGCGCACGAACTCGCGGCCTGTCGCCTTCGCAATCGACTTGCCGAGCGAGGTCTTGCCGACGCCGGGAGGGCCGACGAGGCAAAGAATCGGGCCTTTCAGCATATTGGTCCGCTTCTGCACGGCCAGATACTCGACGATGCGTTCCTTAACGCGCTCGAGCCCGTAATGATCTTCATCGAGGATGGCCTGCGCTTCGTCGAGGTCCTTCTTGACCTTCCCCTTGACGCCCCACGGAATGGAGAGCAGCCAATCGAGGTAATTGCGAACCACCGTCGCCTCGGCCGACATCGGGCTCATCTGCTTGAGCTTCTTCAGCTCGGCGACGGCCTTGTCCTTCGCCTCCTTGGATAGCTTGGTGTTCTCGATCTTATCCTCGAACTCGGAGATATCGTCGCGCTCATCGGAGTCGCCGAGTTCCTTCTGAATGGCCTTCATCTGCTCATTCAGGTAGTACTCGCGCTGCGTCTTCTCCATCTGGCGCTTCACGCGGCTGCGGATCTTGCGCTCCACCTGAAGCACAGAGATCTCGCTCTCCATGAGCGTGAACACGCGCTCCAGCCGATCCGAGACCGAGAGAAGCTCCAGGATTTCCTGCTTGTCGCCGATCTTGATAGCGAGATGTGAAGCGATCGTATCGGCGAGCTTCGAGTAGTCGTCGATCTGGCTGAGCGTGCTCAACACCTCGGGCGAAATCTTCTTATTGAGCTTGACGTAGTTCTCGAATTGGCTCACCGCCGAACGTGAGAAAGCCTCGATCTCGTCCTGGTTGCCCAACGTCTCTTCGATGCGCTCAATTTCGGCCTCGAAATAAAGCTCGTTGGGGCTGAAATGCTTGATCTTGGCGCGCGTGGTTCCCTCAACCAGAACCTTGACAGTACCGTCTGGAAGCTTCAGAAGCTGCAGAACCGTCGCGAGCGTCCCCATTGTGTAAATGGCGTCAGGCTCGGGATCGTCATCGCCGGCGTTCTTCTGGGCGGCGAGAAGAATCTGGCGGTCTGTGCGCATGACTTCATCAAGCGCATTTATGGATTTTTCGCGTCCGACGAAAAGAGGCACGATCATATAGGGAAAAACAACGATATCGCGGAGCGGCAGGACGGGGAAAATTTCGTTGGGACCAGCCGCTTTGGATTGATCCGAATGTGCGTTCGTCATGTCAGTCTCCTAAATCCAGCAGCAAAATCCCGCCACCGCTCACTATCGCCGGTTTAATCCAGCTGCGCCTGCCCCGTGCGCCAATGTCGCGTCCAGGACAAGAGTACACCGGCTGGAACGCGCGTCCACATTGGAATACGAAAAGCCGGTTAATAGCAGCGCGTCGATGGCGCCGGAATGGTGTCGATAAAAGTTGGCGGGACCGTGGAACAAAAGGCGCTGGTTTGTGGTTAACAAACCTTTGCATTATGCACTCGATTCATCTAGGCGCTCCGCGTAGATCCGCAAGGGCTTGGCATTCCCCTCGATCACCTCGGGGCTGATGACGACTTCCTCGACGCCTTTCAAGCTTGGAAGCTCGAACATGCTGTCGAGAAGAATGGCTTCCATGATCGAGCGCAATCCGCGTGCGCCCGTCTTGCGCTCGACGGCCTTGCGCGAAACCGACTTCAGCGCCTCGTTCGACAGTGTCAGCTGCACGCCTTCCATCTCGAAAAGGCGCTGATACTGTTTGACGAGAGCATTCTTCGGCTCGGTCAGGATCTTGACGAGAGCCGGCTCGTCGAGGTCTTCAAGGGTTGCAAGCACCGGCAAACGTCCGATGAACTCCGGTATGAGGCCGAATTTCAAGAGGTCTTCCGGCTCCACGCTGCGAAGGATTTCGCCGGTCCTGCGCTCATCCTCGGAGATGACCTTCGCGCCGAAGCCGATGGAGGTCGTGCGCCCGCGCTGGGCGATGATCTTTTCGAGACCGGAAAAGGCGCCGCCACAGATGAACAGAATGTTCGTGGTGTCGACCTGCAGGAACTCCTGCTGCGGGTGCTTGCGGCCGCCCTGCGGCGGAACGCTTGCCACCGTTCCTTCCATGATCTTCAAGAGCGCTTGCTGAACGCCCTCGCCGGACACATCCCGCGTGATGGACGGATTGTCGGACTTCCGGCTGATCTTGTCGACCTCGTCGATATAGACGATGCCGCGCTGCGCCCGGTCGACGTTATAATCCGCGGCCTGGAGAAGCTTGAGGATGATGTTTTCGACATCCTCACCCACATAGCCCGCCTCGGTGAGCGTGGTGGCGTCCGCCATTGTAAACGGAACGTCAAGAATGCGTGCTAACGTTTGCGCCAGCAGCGTCTTGCCGCAACCGGTGGGTCCCATGAGGAGGATGTTCGATTTGGCCAACTCCACGTCGTTGTTCTTCGCGGAGTGGTTGATGCGCTTGTAATGATTATGGACCGCAACCGAGAGGACACGCTTCGCGTAGTCCTGGCCGATCACATAATCGTCGAGAACGTTGCAGATTTCCTGCGGGGTAGGAACGCCGTCACGAGACTTCACATAAGAGTTCTTGTTCTCCTCGCGGATGATGTCCATGCAAAGCTCGACGCATTCATCGCAGATGAAAACGGTAGGCCCTGCAATGAGCTTACGGACTTCGTGCTGGCTCTTGCCGCAGAAGGAGCAGTAGAGCGTATTCTTGGAGTCGTGACCCCTGCTTTCTTTCGTCATTGACCTACCTTAGCACCCACATACCAGGAAGCTGGCCTTTGATTGTGCCTGACTGATGATTGCAAAGTCCGTTCTCCCAGCCTAACTGCCACACTCAAGCCTGTCTCGCTACTCCGCCCTTCCTCGTACGCCACACTCTCTCTAGTCTTACGGCTTCTGCGTCGATTGTCCATAATTTCGATTCGCCGAGCCTGGAGAGGCGATGCGCTAGGTTGAACCGCCTATACTTTCCAGGCCGTTAAAAACGGCGCATCTGTTTCTGCCGTCACAAGGAAGACACAGCCGGCTGCCTAGGAACGGCCGGAACTGGACTCGTCGGAGGGCGCGCGCTTGCTTAGGACCTCGTCAATGATGCCGAAGGCTTTTGCCTGCTCCGGTGTCATGAAGTGGTCACGATCCAACGTGCGTTCAATGAGCTCGTATGGCTGGCCGGTATGCTTCACGTAGATCTCATTGAGGCGGCGCTTCGTCTTGAGAATGTCCTCGGCATGCCGCTCGATATCGCTCGCCTGTCCCTGGAAACCGGCGGAAGGCTGATGCACCATCACCCTAGCATTTGGAAGGGAATAGCGCATGCCGGGTTCGCCGGCCGCAAGCAGAAGCGACCCCATCGATGCGGCCTGACCCACACAAAGTGTTGATACGGGCGGCCTTATGAACTGCATGGTGTCGTACATCCCGAGGCCCGATGTCACATGTCCGCCCGGCGAATTGATGTACATGGCGATTTCCTTTTTCGGGTTTTCCGATTCAAGGAAAAGAAGCTGCGCCGTAACCAGGGAGGCCATGTTGTCCTCAACGACGCCGGTGAGGAAGATGATGCGCTCCTTCAGAAGCCGCGAATAGATATCGAAAGCGCGCTCACCACGGTTGGTCTGTTCGACAACCATGGGAACGAGCTGGCTGGTGTAGAATTCGACTGGATCGCGCATACGTTTCTCCCTGGCGTGAAGTGCCGCGGCAGAGTGGTTTTTCTATGGTTGCTCGCGATTCGCGGGCGGAGAACTCGGCGGCAGGAATGGCGGTGCGGACGTCAGGTCCGCAGCGCATTAGATGGGGCGATTTGAGCGCGAGCGCAACCAGCCACCGGGGCGGCTCGCGCCCTGCCTAATCGTGATGGTGGTGATGGCCGTGATCGTGATCGTGATCGCACTCGGGCCCGCACTCTCCCTCATGATGATGGTGGTGCTCGTGGCCATCCTCGCCGCCTTCCAGGAGCGCTTGCTGGCGCTCCTGTTCCGCCGCGAACTCCATCAGTTCCACGGGCGTGACCTTCTTCTCGTCGGTTTTCACGAGTTCAAGCGCGAAGTTCATGACCTTGTCCTCATAGACCGGGGCGCGCAACTCATTCATGGCCTGCGGATTCTTGCGGTAGAACTCGACGACCTCCCTCTCCTGCCCCGGGAACTGACGGGCGCGTTCCATGACAGCACGGCGCAGTTCGTCGTCCCCGACGCGGATTTGGTTCACATTGCCGATCTCGGCGAGGATGAGGCCAAGGCGAACGCGCCGCCCGGCCAAATTGCGATACTCCTCGCGAGCCTTTTCCTCGGTTGTGCCTTGAGCTTCGAAGCTCCCCTTGGACTGCTCAAGCTGGCGTGTGATGTTGCGCCAGACTGCCTCGAACTCGCTTTCTACAAGTGAAGGCGGCATCTCAAAGGAATGCCGCTCATCCAGCGCATCCAAGAGCGCCTTTTTCAGCTTGTTCCGGGAGACTGTATCGAGCTCTTTCTGGAGCTGGCCGCGGATAGCTTCTTCGAGCTTCGCGAAAGACTCCATGCCGAGCGTGCGTGCGAACTCATCGTCCGCCTTCACATCAACCTGCTTGGCGACCTCCTTCACGGTCACATCGAAAACAGCGTTTTTCCCGGCGAGGTGCTTGGCCTGATAGTCCTCGGGAAAGGTGACGCGGACCTCGCGGTGCTCGCCTGTCTTCGCGCCCTCAAGCCCCTCTTCGAAGCCTGGAATGAAACGCTTGGAGCCAATGATGACAAAGGCGTCCTCGCCCGTGCCGCCCTCGAAGGGCTCGCCGTCCACGCTCCCCTTGTAGTCGATGGTCAGCCGATCGCCCCCTTCAGCCGCGCCGTCTTTCGGCTCGTAGGACACATTCGCCTTTATGAGCCGCTCGAGCGCTTTCTTGACGTCGTCCCCCTCCGGCTCCGCGACCTCTTTCTCGAGCGTGATCGCCTTCAGATCCGTGAGATCGATCTTCGGCAGGATCTCGAAGGACATGATGTATTCGAGGTCGGACGCGCCCTCGATCATGCGTTCGACGGTTTCCTTGTCCTCGGGAAGCTTGATGTCCGGCTGGAACGCGGGACGCTCCTGCCTGTCCTGCAGCGCTTTCGTGCTGGTCTCGCCGACAGCCTGCTCCAAAACTTCCGCCATCACCGAGCGTCCGTAGAGCTGGCGCACATGCGCAAGCGGCACTTTTCCCGGCCGGAACCCGTTGAGCCGGACCTTCGACTTGAGGTCTTCAAGCTTCGACTCGACACGCGCCTTTAAATCGGCCGCAGGGATAATAACCTTCAACTGGCGTTTCAGCCCCTCTGAAACAGTCTCTGTAACTTGCATTGTAAAACCGGATCTTTGTTGGCCGATATTCGGCAGAGTGATCAAGGCAACAGGTCCTCGTTGCCGCGGACGACGATGGCCCGCTTCTGCGCAGTGAAATCGCACATTGCCAGGCAATCCACAAGGGGCCGCGTCTTGTCAGGCGGAAAAATCAAGCGTGGTTCCACCGCAAAAGCCGAGCCGTCGATGTCCCGCCGGGGACGATAATTCAACACGCAAAAGTGCTAAAGTAATTCATCCCGCGATTCGCCTCCCGGTGTTAACACGCGCATGCAAGTGCTTTCAGGAAAGCTGTTTCCCTTTCAAAGGACCATCGTCAGCCGGCTCAATAGGGCGTCGCGGGAGTTGCTTCTGCCCGATGGGGGACGGGCTGTCGATTTCAGCCGCCCGGCGGGAGAGCCGGCGCTTGGAGCGCCTGCGTCGGTATCCTGGCGCATCTTCAAGAACCCGGTCACCACATACATTGGCGGCGTGACGGCCGTCATCCTCGAGCTGGCCGAGCCTCGGGTGCGGACCGGCGTGTGGGAGCACAGCGGATTTCGCAAAGATCCGCTTCGCCGTCTTCGCCGCACGGGGCTTGCGGCCATGGTGAAAGTATACGGAGCCCGCAGCATCGCCGAAGCGATGATCGCGGGCGTCAGGCGCATGCATGACCGCGTGCGGGGCGAGACGCCCCGGGGCGAAGCTTACTCCGCCAACGATCCGGAGCTGTTGAACTGGGTTCAGGCGACAGCTGCGTTCGGGTTTCTTCAAGCCTATCATGTGTATGCAGCGCCTCTGCCTCTTGCCGAACGTGACCGCTATTACCGGGATGGCGAGCTCGCTGCGCGCCTCTATGGAGCAACCGAGCCTCCGCGCTCGGAGGCTGAGCTTGAGGCTCTCTTTCTCGCCATGCGCCCGCGCCTGGAGGCCTCCCCGATCATCTTCGAGTTTTTGCATATCATGCGAACCGCTCGCATCCTGCCCCCCCTCTTACAGCCGGTTCAGCCGCTTCTCGTTCGCGCTGCGGTCAGCCTCACGCCTCCCTGGGTCCGCGACTGTCTCGCGATTGGAGAAGACCTTGGATTGCGGACATGGGAGGGGGCGCTTGTCCGGCGCGGCAGCGCTCTGGCCGACCGCATCGTGCTGGAGTCGAGCCCAGCGGTTCAGGCCTGCATCCGATTGGGGCTGCCCGCGAACTGCCTCTACAAGAGAAGAAACACAGCGAAAAGCCCGGACGGCATGGCGGTAGACGTCTGATCTGTCGTAGTGTACACGCTCGCTGCGAAGTTCCACAGACAACCGGTTTTTGTATACAAACGCCTCTGTTGGCATCGGCTTGTCAACTTTTTCCTGACGTTTTCGCCGTCATTCCTCATCCTGAAAGATCTTCGGCGAAAGCTCCTTTCCGGCAGGTTAACGGGAGCGTGAGCCCCGTCCAACCTCTGATAAATATGAGGAAAAGATCGAACGGGACTCCATCGGCGCAGCCTGCGCGGCAGCCGTTCCGGCCGTTCGCACGCGTTAATTTTTAAGGTCGAAACATATTTAACGGATTTTTCCGCGTCCCAGTAAATGAAAAAATTCCGGCATTAAATTTAATTTAATGTGGGGATCTGTTAAATATAAAAAGTCTAGTGTTTTCAGTGACTTGTAGCAGCGCATCCCGGCGCCCTTAAATACGTATAATTTCTCCAATTTGCGACGAGTAAACCACTTTTTTACCAAACTCATGACCGGAAATAATTCCGGCGCGCTTCTGTTAACCTTATTTCGGTTAAACGCATGAGCGCCGTGGGCGGCGGCAACAATCCGTTTACCATTGGGGCCAAGCTTTGCGCCTTACGGCGCACGAGTCATCATATAAGCACTTTTCCGCCACGGACGGCCATGGGCAAAAAGCGTCACGGTCTAACTAGAGTGCGTCCGGAAAAGTGTGAAGCGGTTTTCCGGACGCGCCCTAAACTTCTTCCGTCCAAACTCGAAAGCTTGAGAGGGTGTTGGGGCCGAATATGAGTGTTAAGGGAACGTCGGCGGCGTCTCTTCCCTGTGCAATGAGAATTCGCCCGAACCGGATGCCGTTATTGCGCGGATCGAACGTGAACCAACGCCCGCCGAGATAGACCTCCATCCAGGCTGCAAAATCCATCGGCGCGTGCGGAGGCGGGATACCGATATCGCTTATATAGCCGGTGCAATAGCGCGCCGGGATGTTGAGGCAGCGGCAAAAGGTGATCGCGAGGTGGGCGAAATCCCGGCAAACACCGCGCCGCTCGGCATAGGCTTCCGCCGCCTTGCGTGTCGGGCGAGCGTGTTTGTAGCCGAAAGCGAGATGGTTATGCACAAAGTCGCAAATAGCTTGAACGCGCGGCCAGCCGAGCGGCGTAAGCTTGAAAAGCCGCCAGGCTTCTTCGGAC
>JBAVVQ010000115.1:0-2164 GCA_049697375.1 Rhodomicrobium sp. | reverse complement strand
TCGGAGACGCGAAGGCCGGAGCCGTAGAGCAGAAGCAGCACCGCCTGATTGCGCGGCCCGGTCCAGGGGTGATCGCTAAGCTCGCCATCGAGCGCAGCCTCATCGACGACGTCTTTCGCTTTTGCTTCCGTCAAAGGCTTTGGCAGGCGCGGCGGCAATTTCGGCAGGGCGATCGCCAGGACGCTGCGGTTCTGCAAAGAGCCGGTCCGTTCGAGATAGCGGAAAAGCGAGCGAAGAGCCGACAGCGTGCGGGCGAGCGAGCGGCTGCCTGCGCCGTCGTCCCGGCGGAATGCGAGAAAGGCGCGAAAATCGCCAGGCGTCAGCGCGTTAAGGCGCGCAAGCGTCGCCGGCTGGCTTGCCGAGAGAAAGGACAGAAATTGCCGGGCGTCGCGCTCATAGGCTTCGAGCGTGTTTTCCGCATAGCGCCGCTCCGCGCCGAGATAGCTGAGCCAGCCCGCGACGGCCTCAGCGACGTCTTTGGCGAAATACCCCTCACCCTGTCCTTCTCCCATCCTGCATCCGCTTGCGGATGCAGGCATTTCGGGTTGCAAACTCGCCAAGGCGAGTTTGCCGGGAGAGGGCTGGGATAAGGGGCTCTTCCCCTGCTCGTCTCGTGCGCCGTGCGACATGGTCCCTATAGGATACTCTGCCCCGTCTTTTTCCAATCCGCCACGAACTGGGCGAGGCCCTTATCGGTGAGCGGATGGTTGACGAGTTGCTTCAAGATGGCAGGTGGAATGGTGGCGACATCGGCGCCCGCGAGCGCGGCCTCGGTCACATGCCACGGATTGCGCAGCGAGGCAGCCAGAATTTCGGTGCCGTAATCGGGGTAGTTGTCGTAGATCGTGCGGATGTCGCGGATCACAGCCATGCCGTCCTCGCCCACATCGTCGAGACGGCCGACGAACGGCGAAACAAAGGTGGCGCCCGCCTTTGCCGCAAGCAAAGCCTGGTTCGCGGAGAAGCACAGCGTGACGTTAACCATAATGCCCGCTTGCGTGAGCGTGCGGCAGGCCTTGAGGCCATCCCAGGTCAGCGGCACTTTCACCGTCACATTCTCAGCGATTTCCGCGAGCTTTCGCCCCTCGGCGATCATCGTCTCGGCGTCGAGAGCGGAAACCTCCGCGCTCACGGGTCCGTCGACGACGGCGCAAATCTCGCGGATCGTCTGAATGAAATCCCGCCCCGCCTTCGCCACAAGCGAAGGGTTCGTGGTCACGCCGTCAAGCAAACCCTTCTCGGCGAGATCGCGGATCTCGGCCACGTCGGCCGTGTCGACGAAGAATTTCATGGAAGCCTCCTGTTTTTCGAGGCGCACTCAAGGAAAGTGCGCAGATTAGCGGTTCGCTGGTTTAGGATGTGTTAATTGCCCTGGCCGAACCTCAATCAGATCATTTACGGCGGCGGCGCCGGCTCAACAACCTGTCGCGTCCCTTAATCTCTCTTAACGAACGCGCTTGAACATCGGACGCAACCGGCCATTATGAGGACCGGAAAAAGGCGCCGGAGGCAGAATGCCGGAGACGGCTTTGAGAACCGGGGGAAAAATTCTGGCCGATCAGCTTCATCTGCATGGAGCCCGAATGATCTTCGGCGTTCCGGGCGAGAGCTATCTGGCTGTTCTGGACGCGCTCTACGATCGCCGCGACACCATGCCGTTCATCGTGTGCCGTCAGGAAGGCGGCGCGGCCATGATGGCGGAAGCCTATGGAAAGCTAACCGGCAGTCCCGGCATCTGTATGGTGACGCGCGCGCCGGGCGCGACGAACGCCAGTTGCGGCGTCCATGTCGCCCGGCAGGATTCCACGCCCATGATCCTGTTTATCGGGCAGGTTGGGCGCGGCATGATGGACCGGGAGGCGTTCCAGGAGATCGACTTTCGGCGCATGTTCGGGCAAATGGCGAAGTGGGTCGCGCAAATCGACGACGCGGCGCGCATCCCCGAATATGTCAGCAGGGCGTTCCACACCGCCGTCTCGGGGCGTCCCGGCCCGGTCGTCCTGGCGCTGCCCGAGGACATGCTGTGCGAAAGGGCGGCCGTTCCCGATCCGCAGCCTTACCGGCGCGTCGAGCCCCACCCTTCACCTGAGCAAATGACGGAGTTCAGGGCGGCGCTGGCTGCGGCCAAGCGTCCGTTGGCGATCATCGGCGGAGGGGGGTGGGA
>JBAVVQ010000114.1:0-3641 GCA_049697375.1 Rhodomicrobium sp. | reverse complement strand
TAGGCCATTCGCGGAACTTTCGTGGCGAAAGGAACACAGGCGTCGGAGGAGGCCCGATAAATCCCCATCCGCCGGCCGCGTGCGCGGGCGAGAGTCTTGCTGCCAGGTTAGCGTCTGTTTGTCACTGAATCGTCGAGGATGATGTGCACACAGCCCAGCTCGATCCTCGCCGGATTGCGAAACCGGATGTTCAGAGTCTACTCCTCAAGGTCACGGTAAGACCGGACGAGAGCTTGACAGTCCGCTTTCCCAGAGAGATGCCGGCCGGGACACGGCCTGGGATGGCAAAGTCATATAGCCACCGGTGGACGCCCCGACTCACCCGTTTAGCTGGGCGGATACCGAGGCGAAGTTCGGCAGGCTCGGGGGGTCCGAGTAGCAACGGAACAATTTTACTAGCCGCTTAAAGTTCGAATTTGCGCAGAGTCTTTTCGGCAGGGACAGGCCGAAGCGGCCCTTCGGCCTGCTGGTCGTCATGTCTCTTCCTTGGGGTCAAGCGGGAGTCGTGGCGTCGCGGTCAAGCTGAGCGAGTCTAGCGGCGCATGACTATCGAGTTATTCTTCTCCATTTCCACTCACCCGATCGAGTGATGCGGCAACAGTGGGGTTGAGTTAGTATGCAGGCTTCTACCATAGTATATAGCCAAAAGTTGGAGAGGCCGATGACGCACACCTTTCTGAAAACGCCGTTACTGCTCAGCGCCGCAACTGCAGCTCTCTTGCTTTCCGGAGCCACGGTGCGTGCACAGTCTCTGCCCTCGTTCGAATCAAAGGGGTTCCCCATCACGCTGCACCAGGCTCAGATACTGGGATTAGCTGATATTGAGGAGCGGCTGCCTGATCCCACCTTCGCTCGAAGCCGCACGCAGTGCTCGCCGCATCTGGTGGCCGCGCTTAAAGCCCGCAGTCACTTCGTCGCAAAGCTGATCCTCGTAAAGTTGAGCAGCCGCGGCTATGGCGGGGGAGCGTAGCAATCCGCCGCCCTCGTCCTTTTTTTATTGCGCTTGCACCCAACACGCAAAGAGAAAATCACATGACCTCTCCATCCCGTGTCGAGAAACCGGGTTCCGGTCAACTCCGCTGGTTGGCCGTCATCCTCGGGCTGACAGCCGCTTTCATATTCATGGTTCTCTCAATCGCGGGTGGATTGTCCGTCTCTGCAAAACATCCGCACCCGGTCTCCACCGCCCCAATAACGTCCGGCCAAGCCGACGGCAAAGCAGCGCAGCCGGTGACGAAGCCAATCGTCCCCGCGAAGGCGATTGACCCTGACCCCACATATTTCATTGGAACGGGGGATGGAAGCGCTGGGAATTGGACAGGGCCGTGACTGGAAGCTCCTTGCCCTACCCGGCAAGCATACTTCAACCAACCAACGCCCGTCACTTTCTGGCCGCGATACTCGCCCTCACGCTATGCGCTGACGAGTTTGCTCTGCCAGACGTGCCGCGAGAGCAGGCGGCGAAGCCCTATCAGATCGTCGACGGCAAGGTTGATAAGCGCACCTATAACGGCTTCCGGCGCTACAATGCCGTGTGCAACCATTGCCACGGACCAGACGGCGTTGGCGGCAGTTTCGGCCCTTCCCTTATCGAGGCGCCCATGATGATCGAGGAATTTCGGGATGCCGTACTTGTCGGCCGCGCCAAGGGAAATTTTGTCATGAAGGGTTTTGCCGATGATCCTAACGTCGCCCCGTTCGTCGACGACATCTATGCCTACCTGCGCGCCCGAACCGACGGCATCATCGGCCGTGGCCGCCCGCCCCAAGCGGACGAGCGCTGAGGCGCTCCGGTGAGGCTCGTCCGAGCCGGGGTAGTCGCTCGGAAGAGTCAAACAGCAGGAGGAAGAGCCATGAGGCGTTGGACGTTCACAACCATGTTGGCCGGATTGGCCTGCGCCATAGCCGTTTCTGGACCGCTGCTCGCGCAAGCCCAAGCACCCCAAGGGGGCTCTCGGAAACGGATAGGTCCAGCCTTGTATGGGGCTTTTTTGTCAAGCTCTCAATTTTGGCTCCTCTTTTTTCTTCTTCTTTTTTTACGGCGTCTATGGACTTTCGTGACAATCAAAGGGGAAACCGGCCATCGCAGCGCGGCGCCTGGCCGCGATACAGCCTTGTATCCGGTAGCCTCTTGCGAGGCCCGCCATGATGCAATCATTCGCATCGTGGGCGAGGCTCCTCAGTGGCGGTCCCATTCTAAAGCTCGGCGTTTGAATGCCATGGCTGGACTCGGGTTGCCGCCGCCTCGGATCGTCATCGGCAGCCCGCCAAGTCAACGCCGTGGGGGAGACGATGAATTCAGGTTATGATTGGATCGATTGCAGTGATTACGCTGCTGGCCGCAAGATCATGCCGTCGGGGATTTCGCCTGTTGTCACCATGCGCCAAAAGGCGATGAGCAGTTTGCGGGCAAGCGCCACGATCATGGTTTTTCGCGTCTGGGGGCGGCCATCGGCTGTCCGCGCCATGAACCATTGAACCAGAGCGCAGTCCTTCTGGAACATTACCATCCGCCAAGCCAATTGGATCACGCCCGTGCGCAGCCGCGCGCAGCCCGCCCTGGCAAGCCCTTTCTCGCGGCGTTTGGAGCCGCTTTCGTCTGGCGCCCCCGTAAGGCCGCCCAGCCGGGCCACAGCCCGCCGGTCGCGCAGATTTCGCGACAGCGCCTCGCGCACCAGCATGTCCGCCGTTTCGATGCCCATGCCAAGCACACGGGCGAGCAAGACGATCATGGCATGCGCTTTCTCTTCTGGCGCCTTATTAATCCGCTCCAAACGCTCAACTTCGATTTTCTGGATTTGCTCTTTGAGTAGCCGGAACCGCTCCATGTCCCGCTTCAACTTAGCAATGGTGTTGGGTGGGATTGGGGTCCCTTCGGGGGTGCGCACGGCGTCAAGCTTTTCCTGCGCCTTCTTCAGTTTTGGATTGAAATTGCGCACGCCGAGCCGGGCCAGATCGCTTTTCATGCCGTTGACGATGCGGGTGCATTGCGACACGAGAGTTTCGCGCTCGCGGCCTGGGCGCTTGCCGTCCTCTTCTTCACGGCTGGGGATGGCCACCATCTTGCAATGACCAACTTCTCCGCGCAGCCACCCCAGAAAACCGCGCTGCAACAGCTCGATATAGAGGCGGTCCGTCTTCGCCCGCCGATGCTCCCGCGAGACAGCGGTGCTGGTGCCGTGGATCACATAGGCTTCAATCCCCTGCGCCCTCAGCCATCGCGCCAGCCAGAAACCGTCGCGGCCAGATTCGAACGCGACGGCGATTGCTTGATCTCTTCTCCTAAGCGGATCGCTTCATCCCGCCAGCGCAACAACAGCTTGAGCGTTTCCTCCTCCTTGTTCGCGCCTGTCAGCTTCTTGGAGGGGCAGCGCCTGAGACCTGGTACAATTCCCGCAACGAGCCAAGTCTGCTGGCCCAACTCAATAACGGCAACCAAGGTCCTGCTTTGGTCAAAGGGAGTGCACGATTTGCGGGTGTCAAAACTGTTTGTCATGGGGCGAATGTCTTTATTTCAGTTGCCGTCGCTTCAATTGTTCGCGGCATGCTACCTGCTTCGCCGCTCGCCCCATATCCTCTAAAGCCACCGCGCCACCTCTCTACTTATATGAAAGCGCGGCTGTCAAGGGGTGTTTCGGCGG
>JBAVVQ010000113.1:0-2166 GCA_049697375.1 Rhodomicrobium sp. | reverse complement strand
GGACAGCCGCAAGGCGGAAGACATGCGGTTCACCATGAACCTCATTACACCGGACAACGGCGAGAAGTTCATCGTGGAATTGGAGAACGCCACGCTTACGAACATCAAGGGGTTCGAGGCCGCGAAGCCCGACCTGACGCTCACGATCAATCGCTCGGATCTGGAGAAGACAATGACGGGCGCGAAAACGCTCGATGCGCAGATCGCGGACGGAACCGCAAAAGTGCAAGGCGACGTAAGCATCCTGAAGCAGCTCGCGTCAACCATGGTCGATTTTGATCCGCGCTTCGAAATCATGCCCGGCACCAAAGCCCGAACCGTTGTCGCCCATGAAGATGCTTACGAGGCGGACCCGCGCCAGCCGATCGCGGAATAGGTGCCGGACCGCATCACTTGAGCTGGCGGCTGGGGTGAAGTAACTTTTCGCAGTCGTTTCGACGTCCACCGCAGCTGAGCAGTTTTCCTCTGGGGTCATTTTCGCCAACTTGAACGGGGAGCTCGAACCGAATCCATCAGGTCCGCTCTTAAAGGACTTGCCGCCTTATGTTCAGGTTTTTCGAAGGTCGGTTCCCGACCCCCCTGCCGCCGAGCTGAGCTCAACCCACTGGACGAGAACCGAGTTTCGATCTTCCATAATCTCAGCTTGCAACAGAAGCCGAACAGCCAAAGGGTATACGCAGCCAACCTATTAGCTGCGATACCAAATGGAAACGAGCCTCTATGCGCCGGTCAAACAATTCCTGGAAAACCTTGGCTTCCACGTGAAAGGGGAGATTGGCGGTTGCGATCTAGTCGGGATCGCGGAGGGCAGCCCGCCCGTCGTCGTGATTAGCGAACTGAAGCTTACCTTCAACCTTGATCTCGTCCTGCAAGGCATCGACCGGGCGGATGTCTGCGACGAAGTCTGGCTTTCTGTGAGAGCCTCGCGGAGAAGCGGACGCGAACGCGACGCACGGGTTCGCAAGCTTTGCCGGCGGCTCGGATTTGGCTTGCTGGCGGTGTCCGAGGCAGGCACCGTGGACATTATCGCGAGACCCGAAGGAGTGATGCCGCGCCGCAATCTTCGCCGGCGCTCGCGTGTCGTCGAGGAGCACACGCGAAGGCAGGGCGATCCCATGCCCGGTGGCGGGTCCCGCGCTCCAATCATGACGGCCTACCGCCAGCAGGCTCTGGCCTGCGCGGCCAAGGTCCGCCTTGGCCTTCAGCGCCCCCGGGATTTGAAGCCTATGATCCCGGACGCGCCGAAGATCCTGCATCGCAATGTCTATGGCTGGTTTGAGCGCACCGCCCGCGGCGTTTATGCGCTCACAGAGGCAGGCCAGGCTGCGCTGCAGAAATGGCCTCAATCCGATGTGGAAGGCGCTCACACCATGCCGCCTTCTGTCTAAGCCGCTGAGACGGAGACACGGGTTCCGGCTGCGATGGCGCTGAGGCAACGCACATCGCCGGCGGCTTTTGCCCAAATGTTACAGGGGCTAGCAAGCCTGATTTCTCCCGGCGCCGAAATCGGCGTTGGACCAAAACCGAATCGGCGACGGGCGGCGACACGACAGCGTTATTCGTCGAGGCCCGTGGGAGCGGCCTTCTGCGCCGATTGCGCCACAAGGCGGGTGAGTTCCTGAGCCTGATGCGCGAATGTTTCCATCTGCTGGCGCGCAAACTGGCTCTGAATGTCGAGGGCCTCTTTGAGGTCCTTTGCGTGAACGAGACGCTGTGCGAGATCAAAGTTCGCCTGGAGGTTGGCTTCGGTATACCTCACGGCCTTCTCGTTGATCGCGCGGGCGCCGCTCGTGATTACGTCGGTCGACTTGGTGACGACGTCATGGGCCTGGCGAGCCGCCTCGAGGAAGCGGTTGTACGCTTCGCGGGCCTGGTCGACGCTTTTGCTGGCAAGGTCGCGCACGGTTGCGGGAATTTCGAAATCCATGGGCTGGTTCATAGCCGTCTCTCCTATCTGTAGTGGATGCATGCTCTATTATAGCACGTTTGGGTTGTGGGACCTTCGGCGGGTTATCGCGGGGTTCAGAGGATGTGGTATCGGGATACCGCATCGGCGACCGTGATGTGGTATCGGATACCATTCGCGCGCGTGGCTTAACTGCCGGAAAGGCTCGCCAGCGGGCTCGCGAATTGAAACTCAGGATTAAGGCGTTCGAGGCGCAATTG
>JBAVVQ010000112.1:0-5251 GCA_049697375.1 Rhodomicrobium sp. | reverse complement strand
GGCTATATTTGTATTTTGAGCGGCATCGAAGATCCAGAGAATCTCCCTCGAATTCGAAAGGAGGCTATCGCTGAGAAGACCATGCTCCGCTTCAGGCTGGATGACGAATCCGTCGTCAACCCGCGGCTTTTCGACAATCCCTTCGAGATGCTTCCCGCGCCGGAAATGCCTCGGCGTCATTCCGTCGCATCACAAGGCAAAATCGGCGTTGCATTGCATCTTTATTACACCGATCTATGGCCTGAATTCGCAATCTTCCTAAATATTATCAAGAGACCTTTCCACTTATGGATCACGCATTGTGGAATGGATGACTCACTCCACGAGCGGATCATAAAGACCTTCCCGCAGGCCCAGCTCATTCAGGTTGAAAACCGCGGGCGAGACATTTGGCCCTTCGTCTCCCTTTTAAACGCTGGCGCTTTCAACCTCTGCGACGCCATCTGCAAAATTCATAGTAAAAAGACCTTGCACGGTTCCGGATCGGAAGAAGCCCTGCTTGGAAGCAGGTGGCGGCGCCGTGTCTTATACGACCTTCTGGCTTTCGGGCGCGCGGACATGATCGCGGGCAAGTTCGAACATGATCCAGGTCTTGGAATACTCGGGCCGCGCTCGCTCAGGGTTCCTAATGATCGCTGTAATCTCAGGACGGCTTGGGGCTCGGATCGATCACGGGAGAAGACCCTGGAAATTGCCCGGCGGATGTGCGCTCCGATGAGCGACCGCGACCTCGATTTTTTCGCCGGCTCGATGTTCTGGGCGAAGCGCGCCGCGCTGGAGCCTCTGCGGCGGCTCGGCTTGCGCCGGGAAGATTTCCCCGACGAGCAGGGTCAGGTGGACGGCACGACGCATCATGCGCTGGAAAGGCTTTTTTCGCGATCGGCTCAAAAGGCTGGATTCACCATAGGGGATGTTCCCGCCGTCACAGTCGAAGAAGCACTGGCTTTGACGAGCAAGGGCGATCCATTCCTGACTTCTAACCGGGCAGGCTGAAAGCGAGCTGCTTTTAATGAAACGGCCAGGAACAAGACGTCCGGCAGATCATTGAATGCACGGGGGAGGGCGCCGCGAAGCTGGAGAACGCTCATGGCGATTGTGGAGACCCTCAACGTCAACGGAAAAACGGTCTCGATCACGATCGACGACCCGGATATGCCCCTTCTTTACGCCTTGCGAGGCAATCTCGGGCTGCACGGCCCGCGTTTCGGCTGCGGCCTTGGCCAGTGCGGCGCCTGCACTGTTCACGTCGACGGTATAGCCATCCGTTCGTGCCAAACTCCGCTCTCATCGCTGAATCCGGGTGCCAAGGTCATCACGCTTGAAGGGCTAGGCACGCCAGGGAACCTGCATCCGGTGCAAAAGACCTTTATCGAGGAGCAGGCGGTTCAATGTGGCTATTGCATCAACGGCATGATTATGCAGGCTGCGGCGCTCCTGGCCGTTAACCAGAAGCCAGGCGAGGCGGACATCAAGAAAGCGCTCGCCAGCAATCTTTGTCGCTGCGGAACGCATGCGCGGATTGTCCGTGCTGTCCTGCGCGCATCCGAGGCGATTTCTGGGAGGTATCAATGAATACCGGGCTTCTGGCATCCCGCCGGGACGTGCTCAAGGGCGGCGCTCTCATAGTGAGCTTTTCCTGGCTTGGATTGCCTGCGCAGGCGCTTGCGCAAAACGAGCCGGGAAGTGGCAAGCCTATCGCCTTGAACGCGGTCGATAGCTTCCTCGCCATCGATGCAAAGGGCCATGTCACTGTCTACTCCGGAAAGGTCGATCTCGGCACCGGCGTTGAAACAGCCTTGGCGCAAATCGCGGCCGACGAGCTCGACGTGCCGCTCGAATATGTGACCGTTGTCCAAGGCGACACCGCATTGACGCCCGATCAGGGGCCGACATTCGGCAGCCTTTCGATCCAAATCGGCGGCGTTCAAATCCGAAATGCCGCAGCAGTTGCCCGCAACGCGCTACTCGAACTCGCTTCCACGAAGCTTGGCGCTAAGCCCGATGAACTGAAGATCGTTAGCGGCATCATAAGTGTCGGGGAAAAGAGCGTCACCTATGGCGAGCTGACTGGGGGGAAGTCTTTCTCGCTCACGGTCGACCACAAGATGCCTCCCAAGACTAAGGATCCAAAAGACTTCAAAGTAGTTGGCACGTCTATTCATCGGCTGGATATACCTGCAAAGGTCTCTGGCACGTTCACGTATATGCAAGACTTTCGTGTGCCGGATATGCTGCATGGGCGTGTTGTGCGTCCGCCTGCGATTGGCGCGAAGCTTGAAAGCGTCGATGAGGCTTCCATCAGCGGCATTCCCGGTATCGTCAAAATTTTTCGCGAAGGCAACTTCCTCGGTGTCGTGGCCCAAAATGAGTGGGCGGCGATCAAGGCTTCTCAGAAGCTCAAGGCCACGTGGTCGCAATGGGAAGGACTGCCGGAGAAGGCCAAGCTCTTCGACTATGTCCGCGCAACGAAAGTAGCAAAAGACGAAGTAACCGGAAGTGCCGGCAATACTGCGGATGCCATGGGCAAAGCTGGCATTAAGAAGCTCAGCGCGACTTACGATTTTGCCATCCATACGCACGGTTCCATCGGTCCATCCTGCGCGATTGCCGAATTCAAGGATGGCAAACTCACCTTGTGGACCGCTTCGCAGGCCACGCACAATCTGCAGAAGCAGCTTGCCAAGATGTTTGCGCTGCCGCTTGAAAATGTACGTTGCATTTATGTCGAAGGATCGGGCTGCTATGGCCGCAACGGGCATGAGGATGCCGCTGCCGATGCCGCTCTCCTAGCCGAGGCCGCGGGCAAACCCGTCCGCGTGCAGTGGTCGCGGGCCGACGAGCACGGCTGGGATCCGAAAGGGCCGCCGACGCTCATCGATATACGTGCCGCGATGGATGACTCCAATACGGTCACAGCATGGGAGTCCGAGTTCTTCATTCCCCAGCAAACGCCGATGAATTTCCAAGTGCCGCTACTCGCCGCCACTCTAAGCGGCTTGCCGGCTGACGATGTTATCGCGCCTGGCAACATCTTCCAGGATTCGGACATCCCTTACAAAATTGCCAATCGCCACATTGTTTGCCACCGGCTCGAATCGACGCCGCTGCGAGCCGCCTGGATTCGCACGCCTGGGCGTATGCAGAACACCTTCGCCAACGAATCTTTCATGGACGAGCTGGCGGCCGCGGCTGGCGCGGACCCCATCGAATTCCGGCTGGCCTATCTCGATCCCTCCGACAAGCGCGGCATCGAGGCCATAAACCGGGCCGCCTCTTTGGCGAATTGGGAAAAGCGCCCTTCGCCCAAGCCCGCGAAGACCGGCGAAGTTTTGCACGGCCGCGGGTTCTCTTACGTGAAATACGAGCTGGCGCGAACCTACGTTGCCGCAGTGGCCGAGGTGGAGGTGCAGCGCGCAACCGGCACCGTGCGCGTTACGCATTTCTTTGTTACACATGATTGCGGCCAGATCATCAATCCGGACGGGCTCAAGAACCAGATCGAAGGCAACGTCATTCAGACGGTAAGCCGCGCCCTGATCGAGGATCTTCAGTTCGACCGCTCCAGGGTGACAAGTATCGATTGGGTGACTTATCCTATTCTCACTTTCCCGCAGGCGCCTGACATCAATATTGAGCTTATCGATCACCCGAATGAAAAGCCCTGGGGCGCGGGCGAACCGTCGGCGGCGGTCATTCCGTCAGCAATTTCAAATGCGATCTTCGACGCGGCGGGGGTCAGGATGCGCTCCGTGCCCTTCACGCCGGAAAAGGTGAAGCTTTCGTTAGGCGGCGCCGCGTAAGAGTCACGCGCGAATGGCATTTTGACCAGCGGTGCATTGGCGGCGCCGTAAAATCAAGGCTTTGCGATAAATACTTATATGCTTACTTTATAGCTGTTTTACAAAACGAAACCAATCTTTAGGGGATTTTAACCGACGCCCCCGGGGCGGAGAGCGGCTTGCAGGCCCCGGATTGCTGGAACGCTTTGACGCGTCCCGAGTCAGTGCCACTGCGACAGCTCCACCGTCACGCCCTCCGGTCCGTCGAGGAAAACCAGCTTGCGCGAATGGAAGTCCATAATTTCATTGCGCGTCTTAAAACCTGCCGCCCGGATTTTCGCGACCTCCGCCTCGATATCGTCCACCCTGAAGCAAATGTGGTTCATGCCGATCTTGTTCAGTTCGCGGACATGCTCGTCAGGCAGCGCCTCCGGATGCAAGTAGCGCAGGAGCTGAATTTCGGCGCGGGGCGACGCATTCTCCAGCACCAGGGTAATATGCTCCGCCTCGATACCGGGAACGCCCATATAGCGGGCGAATACCTCGCCCGTGATGATAACGGACATGGCCTCCCGGAAGCCGAGGACCGCGAAAAACGCGCGCGCGAACGTGGGATCGCGCACAACGATCGTAAGGTGGTCGAAACTTTGGACCATTGCTGGAAACTCCCCAGGTTGGGCGCTCTAGCTCCACATCGAATATGATAGGCTGTTTCAGCAAATTCCCAAACTGCGCGGATGTTCCAGGGCGCGCGCTTGCCGCTAAGTGAAGTCCTCCGCGGACGCTAACTTTGGAGAGTGCCTGCTGTTGGAGATTGAGCCGCCGCTTATGCCCGACGCTTGCCCATGACTCGAAGCGCGCCTTTCGCTCTTGCACATCTACTTTTCGGATAGGCCGCCTCAGGCCATCTTGCATCTGATCCGGCTGCAGGCGAGGATAGGAGCAACCAGAAAAGAGATAAGGGAGGAACAAACGAATGGAAGAGTACGCGAAGGAGCTGCCCAGAGGGCCGCAAGCAGCTCAGCCGCAACGCAGTGACGCCAAGGCTTCAACGGGCAGTTTCCGCTGGCTCGTCATTTTCCTTCTCTTCTACATCACCGTTGCGAACTATATTGACCGGTCGGCGATTGCCTTCGCAACCAGCGACATCAAGTCCGAGCTGGGGCTTGGACCGGCCGAGATCGGGCTGATCCTGGGAGCCTTTGGGCTTGGCTACGCGGTCACCACATTTCTTGGCGGGATCGCGGTTGACCGATGGGGCGCCCGCTCGGTCCTTCTCGTCGCCGCTGTGATGTGGACCGCATCGATTGGCGTCACCGGATTTGCCGGCGGCTTTCTCACGCTCTACCTTGCCCGTACCGTTCTTGGAGTCGCCGAAGGCCCCAATTTCCCGGCGTTGACCGGCGCCGTCAGCCGCTGGCTTGCGCCGCACGAGCGCGCCATTGCCCTCGGCAACACACTCGTCGCCGTGC
>JBAVVQ010000111.1:0-1711 GCA_049697375.1 Rhodomicrobium sp. | reverse complement strand
CCGTTTTTCGCGGAAGGCGGCGACGCCCTCCTTCGATTCCGGCGACTCGTAAAACAGCTTGACGGCCTGCATGCCCAAGGCGCTGATGCCGCGGATCGAGTCGGAATCGGCGTTGCAGGCGCGCTTGGCTATGGCGATCGCCGTGGGGCTGAGCGCGAGAATTTCCTTGCACCAGCGGTCCACTTCGGCGTCCAACTCCGCATGCGGCACGACGCAGTTCACCATGCCCATCGCAAGCGCCTCTTGCGCGCTGTAGCGGCGGCACAGGAACCAGATTTCCCGCGCCTTCTTCTCCCCGACCACGCGTGCAAGATAGGCGGTGCCGAAGCCGGGATCGACCGAGCCGACCCGCGGCCCGACCTGGCCGAACACGGCCTTCTCGGACGCAATCGCAAGGTCAGAGACGGTGACGAGCACATTGCCGCCGCCAATCGCAAATCCGTTGACGCGCGCGATCACCGGCTTCGGCACATCGCGCATCAGACCGTGCAATTCCTCGAGCGGCAGCCCGATCGTTCCGCGGCCGCCATAGCCGCCTTCATGCGTTCCCTGATCTCCGCCGGTGCAGAACGCCTTGTCGCCGGCGCCGGTGAGAACGATCACCCCGACAGAACGATCCCATCCAGCCTTGTTGAAGGCGTCGATCAGTTCGTCGCACGTGCGAGCGCGAAATGCATTGTATCGATCCGGACGATTGATGGTAATGCGCGCAACGCCTTCATGAATATGAAAAGCAATGTCGGAGTATTCTGCCATCCCTACCTCCATTGAAGAGCTTATCTGTTTTGTGTCGTTGTAAAGGTCTGTCGACGCCCTGAGTTCATCGAGCGTACGGTCGTCCATGGGGCGAGGTCTTCGGCAAGCCCGAGCGGCTATTCTGGCGCCGTCATTTCGCCGTGGCGACCTCCAAGATGCGATAGACGCTCGCGGGATCGATCTTGAGCGTGCGAGCGACCTCAGACGCCCCCACGCCGCTGGCCTTGATCATTGGGCAGTAAAGGCCGTCGGCGAGTATAATACCAGCGGCCCTAAGTGCTGACCTGTGCCCAATTGCGAGTGGCGATTGAGCGGAGGATCTCTGGGGTGCGCATCAAGGAGTTCCATGCGTTGCAGCATGCATTGACGATGTCCTCGTAAGTTTCCCAGATTTGATGGCTTAGAGCATTGCCTCGAAGGTATTCGCAGATGTTTTCGGCTGGGTTCAGTTCTGCCGCATAAGGGGGCAACTTCAGCAAAACGATATTCTCTGGCACGGCCAACTTTGGAGAACTGTGCCATCCGGCCCCATCCACGATGAGCAGGGCGATTGCTCCCGCAGTGACGCATTTGCCGATTTCAGCCAGATGCATGGTCATGCCTTCGGTGTTGATGGTAGGCAGCACCAAAGCTGCGCCAACGCCACGGGCAGGACAACGGCGCCGAACAGATACGCCCAGGTAAAACGCCGGTCGCGTGGCGCACGCGGGCGGCCGCCGCGCCTGGTCCAGATGCAGGTCAACGTGCCTTGCTGGCCAACTCTTGCTTCGTCCCGGAACCAGACCTTGACCGGCTTGCCAGAAGCGCGCTCGCCCGAGCGCCTCCTTGGTAAGCGGTGCTCTGTTCACAGGGTGACAGCAGCGTAGGCCCAGGGCAACAACTCGTCGATACGGGCCGCGGGCCAGCGGTTGACGAGCTTCGTCAGCACATCGGTAAGCCAAGCGTGCGGATTGAC
>JBAVVQ010000110.1:0-12784 GCA_049697375.1 Rhodomicrobium sp. | reverse complement strand
GCAAGGTTCCAGCCATAGGTCTGGGCCAGACTTTGCTGGCTGTCGGACGCATAGATCAGATTGGCGATCTCGGTTGTCTTCGCCCGCTCCAATTCTTCATCCGTAACGCCGTTGTGGATCACCTCTTCGATGACCTTGTCGACGGACGCCTCGATATCCTCAAGCTTGGTGTCGCCTGCAGCGACGGCGTAGAATCCGAAACGGCCCATGTCGAGCGCAAGCCCGCCATACCAGGCGCTCGTGCTGGATGCCTTCTTCTCGTCGCGGACAAGCGCGTTGTAGAGGCGGCTCGTATTGCTGCTGCCGACAATCCGGGCGAGAAGCTGAAGCGCCTCTGCTTCCCGGTCGTTGGCGGTGTTGAAGCTCGGGGTCAGATAGTAGCGCTCGAAAGTCGCCTTGCCGACGCGGCCGTCCCTAAGGATCACGCGGCGTTCCGTCAGGGGCTCTGGCTCGGCGGGGCGGGCCCTGGGCTGGCCAACGTCCGGATTTGCCGGGATTTTGCCGTAGGTGTCCTTTGCCAGCGCGACAACCTGTTCCGGATCCACGTCCCCGGTCACCACAAGGATGGCGTTGTTCGGCGCATAAAACTTCTTGTAGTGGCGCAGAGCATCTTCGCGGGTCAGTCCGCGGATCTCGGTGTCCCAGCCGATGACCGGCGTGTGATAGGGATGCGCAATGTAAAGAGCGGCCATCATCTGCTCCTGCAGGAGCGACGACGGATCATTGTCGACGCGGCTGCGGCGTTCCTCGCGGATGACCTTGCGCTCGGTAAGCACTTCCTTCTCATCGAGTTTCAGGTTCGCCATGCGGTCGGCTTCCATGCTCATCACTTGCGGAAGCTTTTCCTTGGCGACCCTCTGGAAATAGGCGGTGATGTCTTGCGCGGTAAATGCGTTGTCCTGACCGCCGAGACGCGCGACGATCTTTGAAAACTCGCCCGCCGGAACCTTGTCCGTGCCCTTGAACATCAGATGTTCGAGAAAATGCGCGATGCCCGACTTGCCCGGAGGCTCATCCGCGCCGCCAACCTTGTACCAAACCATGTGCGTCACGACCGGAGCGCGGCGGTCCGGCACCACCACGATCTCAAGTCCATTATCGAGCTGGCCATGAAACGCAAGCTTCGACGGCGTGAGTGTCTGAGCCGTGGATGCCGGAGAGAGTGCTAAAGTCATGAGAAGCGCACCAAGCAGTTTGATTTTTAAAAGTCGGTCCGCCCCCAACCAACTTGAACTGGGACGGGCTACTAACAATTGGTGTTGCATCGTCGATTTGACCATCCTGGGTGGAGTGCAGCTGGGGATATAAGCCGCCAAAGCTCAACCGCCACAATTATTACGGCGATTTCATCGAATTGGCGGAATGTCCGGCGACGCTGCACGCGAAAAGCGCTCATTTTATGCCCCGCGCGCGGCTTATTTTTCCAGACCGGATGCGACCTCAAACGTCGTTGAGCCAGGTTACGATTGGCGGCCGCGCGGACAGAACATCGATGATCACATCCATGGCCGCGATATGATAATGATGGCCATCCCTGTCGATCGCTTCCTTGGCCTGCGAGTAAAACCATTTCGCATAGCGGGAATTTCGCACGATGAAGATGGGCCAGGGATAGATGTCGTTCTCACTGTAGATTTGGCGGAGGAGGTAGGCTTCCTGAGCGCCCCTGTAGCAAAGAGGGGCATCGAAGAGAATCCGAAGCGATCTCATCTGGGGCTCGGTCGATTTGAGAATAAGCCGAAAGCCTTCCCGATCGTCATACATGCCGTCGATGTACATTTTCGCCGATAAACCATCGATCGGCTCCCACCGCTCGAACCGCTCTTCCTCAGCCATGTCCGGAGATCGCCCTAAAAACTCTACAGCACATGCGATTAACCGATGCCTCGGCTCATAAGAGAAACTATAGGCCCTGCAAGGAATACATGCAAAGAAGGTGATCGCTCAAGCGCTTATAAAGGAATGCGGCTCGGAGGATCGATCAGCGGCGCCTCCCCGCTTCATCTCGATTTGCTGCAAATTCACCCTGCGCATTATCAGAAAAGGTAATTGCTAATATAGGAAGTGTGTGCAAAAGCAAAGATAGAGTTTCGCCGCTCGCGAGAGCCTTTTGGCGGGCTTCGTATCGTTGTGTCTCATCGCAGAGGAACGAAAGAGCAGCCATGCCGAATGTTCTCTCCGAAGCCTTGTGCGCCACGCTTGATCACTTCAACGCCGGATTTCTCGCGGTCATCCCCGATGGGAAGATCCTGCATGCCAATCGAATGGCGCATCAGATGATGAGCGAGGGCTGGCCCATCCAGTCGAACAACGGCGTCTTGCAGGCCTGCGGAAAAAAAACTACAGCTCTGCTCTTGAAGAGCTTGAGACAAGTCGCGGAAACGACCGAAGACTTCCCGTCGGAGAATATTTGTCTGGACATCTGTCTTGCAAATGCCGCCTCGCCCAAGGGCGTTGCGATCGCCACCATGAAGCTGCTCGCCGGCGCGAAGCTCAACCCTTCCCCCGTGGCGCTTTTCATCACCAATTTCAGGAGCCGCAGCGATTGCGCATTCTCTGCGATCGCCGAATGCTTCGGATTGACCCGCGCTGAAACGCGAACCCTGCATCACTTTGTGGAAGGCGGCACGGTTGCGGAGGCGGCCCAGGCGCTCGCGGTCTCGGAAAATACCGTGAAGACCCATCTGCAGAATATCTTCGCCAAAACGCGATCGTCGCGGCAGGCGCAGCTCATGAAACTCGTCAACGATCTCAGGCCGCCCTTGAGGCGGATGCCCGGGGCCAACGCCGCCAGCGGCCACGAAATGGCCCGGGTCCCGAGCCGGTCCTGCCAAAGCCATTCCATCGCGGTGAGGCTCTAGTGCAGCCGGAGGCAAGTTCGCCGCCGGGAGAATGCTTCCCGGCGTCGAAGTTCAGCTTCTTGGCTGCTGATCCGTTATAGCGGGATGTTGTCGTGCTTCTTCCACGGCATCTCCTGCTGCTTGTTGCGCAGCATATTCAGGGCGCGAGCCACGCGATAACGCGTGTTCCACGGCATGATCACCTCGTCGATATAGCCCCGTTCCGCCGCGATAAACGGGTTCTCGAACCGGTCCTTATACTCCTTTATGCGCGCAGCGATCTTCTCCTTGTCGCCGAGCTCCGAACGATAGAGGATTTCCACCGCGCCTTTCGAGCCCATCACCGCGATCGCGGCGCTCGGCCAAGCATAGTTGACGTCGGCCCTGATGTGCTTGGAACTCATAACGTCATAGGCGCCGCCATAGGCCTTGCGGGTGATCACAGTCACCTTCGGCACGGTTGCCTCGGCAAAGGCAAAAAGAAGTTTCGCGCCGTGCTTGATGAGCCCGCCATATTCCTGAGCGGTGCCGGGCAAGAATCCGGGCACGTCCACGAAAGTGACAATCGGGATGTTGAAACAATCACAGAAGCGGACGAAGCGCGCGGCCTTGCGGCTTGCGTCGCTGTCGAGCACGCCCGCGAGCACCATCGGCTGGTTCGCCACGATGCCGACCGGGTAGCCGCCGAACCGGGCGAAGCCCGTTACAATGTTCCTGGCGAAACCTTCCTGGATGTCGAAGAAGTCGCCTTCGTCGACGACCTTCGTGATCAGCTCCTTCATGTCGTAGGGTTTATGCGGATCGTTCGGGATCAGCGTGTCGAGCGAATGTTCGGCGCGGTGGATGTCATCCCGCGTTGGCAAATGCGGTACATTCTCCCGGTTGTTTTGCGGCAGGAAGTCCATCAGCCGGCGCATCTGGAGCAGGCACTCGACATCGTTGTCGTAGGCGCGGTCGGCGATGGAGGAGCGCGTTGTGTGCACCGTGGCGCCGCCCAGCTCCTCGGCGGTCACCTCCTCGTTCGTCACGGTCTTCACCACATCGGGGCCGGTCACGAACATGTAGGACGTTTCGCGCACCATGAAGATGAAATCGGTCATGGCCGGCGAATACACGTCGCCGCCCGCGCACGGCCCCATAATAACGGAGATCTGCGGGATCACGCCGCTCGATAGCACGTTGCGCAGGAACACCTCGCCATAGCCGCCAAGCGCCGCAACGCCTTCCTGAATGCGCGCGCCTCCTGCGTCGAAAAGCCCGATGATCGGCGCCCGGTTTCGAATCGCCATGTCTTGTATCTTGGTCATCTTCAGCGCGTGCGCCTCGGACAGCGAGCCGCCGAACAACGTGAAGTCCTTCGCGAAAATATAGATGATACGGCCGTTGATCGTGCCCCACCCCGTGACCACGCCATCGCCCGGAAACTTCGTCTCGCCCATGCCGAAATCGGTGCAGCGATGCTCGACGAAGGTGTCGTATTCCTCGAAAGAGCCATCGTCGACGAGAAGCGCGATACGCTCGCGCGCTGTGAGCTTGCCGCGCTTGTGCTGCGCATCGATACGGCGTGGGCCACCGCCCTGACGGGCGACGTGGCGGCGGCGGTCGAGTTCGGCGATAATTTCTTTCATGGCGCTTCCGGCTGGACGATTATAAAAATTATGTGACAGTACAGATTATGCTGCAACGCGGCAATTTCGCAATTGGAATGGCTCCGTCCCGGTTGTGTGAGACCAAATCTTTTGTTAGACAAATCGCGCTGCCGGATTATGTTGCAGACGTTGCGGTCGTGGCGGAACGGTAGACGCGCTAGCTTGAGGTGCTAGTGGGGCAACCCGTGGAAGTTCGAGTCTTCTCGACCGCACCATTCTCCCAGAGAGAAACAAGAAAAGGGCTGCAAGCGCAGCCCCCAGATCAGCCATCCTTCTCGCAGTTGATCATCCAAGGAATGCCGAACCGGTCGGTCACCATGCCGAAGCGGGCCGCCCAGAAGGTTTTCTCTAAGCGCATCTCCACTTTCCCGCCATCGGCCAACGCATCGAAGATGCGCTCCGCGTCAGCCACCTTGGTTGGGCTCAACGAGATCGCGAACCCTTTCGGCTCCGAATAATGCTGCGGCGGCGCGTCCGAACCCATGAGAGGCTCGCCGCCCACATCGAGGGAGGCATGCATGATTTTCTTCAGCCATTCGGGCGGCGCGTTCTCGGCTGCGGGCGTACCCTCGAAGGTCACCATGGCTGTGATCTTGCCCCCGAGGACCTTCTCGTAAAACTTGAAGGCTTCTTCGCAGCGGCCATTGAATGTGAGATAAGGATTCAGTTGCATCGGCGCTCTCCCTAGCGGTTACCCATGATGATAACGGCTACACCGGTTTAGCCCGCTTGTTCCAATCACAGTCTCTTGCTAAGACCGCGGTGCATTTGGAATGCCAGGGGGATCGGGTGAGGATCGAAGCCGCAATATTCGCAGCTTTTTGCGTCATCGTTTTCTTCCGCGAAGGCGTGGCGGCGCAGCAAGCCGAGTTACCCGGCGTGTGGAACGCCAACCTCTCCGTCGCGAGCGGAACCGGCGCGCAAGCGTGGGTGCAATTCTCCGAAGATGGCTCCTACAACCGGCTGGTCTTTCTTCCAAAGCCAGCCGAAGATGGCCCCGGCGCATGTCAGATCTCCACCGGGCGATGGAATGCGGTTCCTTCCGGGAACTCGCTGATCGTCACTTACACGATTGAGGATTATCAGCCGAAGCAATGCCTTAAGACGCCGGGCACGCCCTTCGTCGGGTGCGAGCCGCCTCCCGGCGATTACAAGAAGACGATGCAAGTTCGCATGGTGTTTGCGGGACCAGCCGCGCTGACCCAATACTCCCACGACGGGAGTTCTTTCGCCTTCACCAGAACCGACGCGCTGCCCGCAATTCCCCGCGAATGCTACGACGCCCAGTGATTACAACGAAGGCATCGCCTGCGGCCCCGTCGAGGGATCGAAAATGCGGAAACGGCGTGGGGTGAGCCCAACGCGGTCCCCGGGCCGCACGGGGTTGTTCGCCGGTATGGTCGCTTCCACGAAGTGGTTTTCAATTCCGAAATCGAGGCGGATATCGGCGAAGCTCGCCGCGCCCACCCGCCGCACGGATCTCACGGCGCCCTGCAACGGAGCTGTGGCCGCTTCGCTAAAGGTCAAATCGTGAGGCCGTACGAAGAGTTGCGCTGGCCCTGGCTTCGGCAGGCAGCCGCTCGCCGGGAGCGGCCGTGAGCCGACCCATACGGTTCCTCTATCGACGGTTACGGGCAGCTTCACGGATTCGCCGATGAAGTCGAACACGAAGGAATTCGCGGGCTCGTCATAAATCTCGGCCGGCGTCCCCACCTGCTCGATGCGGCTGTTGCCCATGACGACGACCCGGTTGGCTACTTCCAGCGCCTCTTCCTGATCGTGCGTGACGAGAATGGTGGTAACGTGCAATTCGTCATGAAGAGCCTTCAGCCATCGGCGCAAGGATTTTCGCACCTTGGCGTCGAGGGCGCCGAAAGGTTCGTCGAGGAGAAGCACGTTCGGCTCGATGGCGAGCGCGCGGGCAAGAGCGACGCGCTGGCGCTGCCCGCCAGAAAGCTGGTCGGGATAGCGGTCGGCGAGGCTGTTGATCTGCACCAATTCGAGGAGCTGGCCCACGCGCTTCGAAATTTCCTCTTCGGATTTCCGCTCCTTGTGCGGGCGCACCCTAAGCCCGAAGGCCACATTCTCGAACACGGTCATGTGCCGGAAAAGGGCATAGTGCTGGAAAACGAAACCGACATGGCGCGTCTTCACGTTGAGATGCGCCGCGCTGACGCCGTTGAATTGCACGTCGCCTGCATCCGGGAACTCCAGGCCCGCTATGATGCGCAGGAGCGTGGTTTTCCCTGATCCCGACGGACCGAGGAGCGCGAGCAGTTCTCCGCTTTCGATCTTGAGGCTCACGTCGCTGAGAGCGACGAAACTGCCAAAGAGCTTGGATACAGCGGCTATTTCAATATTCATAGGCTTCTGCGCTCCAGTTTCCGTTCCAACGCGGTCTTCAACACAAGCGTCACAAGAGCAAGCATCGCCAGCAGCGACGCGACGGCGAAGGCTGCTGCGAACTGATATTCGTTGTACAAAATCTCGATATGGAGAGGCATGGTGTTGGTCTCGCCCCGGATATGGCCGGATACGACCGAGACAGCGCCGAATTCGCCCATGGCGCGGGCATTGCAAAGCAGAATGCCATAAAGCAGCGCCCATTTGATATTGGGCAGCGTAACCCTTATGAAGGTGGCCCAGCCCGAGGCGCCAAGCGAGACCGCGGCTTCTTCCTCTGATGTGCCTTGCTCCTGCATGAGCGGGATCAACTCGCGCGCCACAAACGGGAAGGTCACGAACATGGTTGCGAGAATGATGGCTGGGAGCGCGAACAGGATCTTGATGTCGTGTTCCGCGAGCCACGGCCCCAGCAACCCTTGGAGGCCGAAAAGGAGGACAAAAAGGAGCCCCGCAACGACCGGCGATACCGAGAACGGCAGGTCGATCAGCGTCACAAGGAGCGTTTTGCCTGGGAAGCGGTATTTCGTGATCGCCCACGCCGCGGCGACGCCAAAAAAGAGATTAAGTGTTACCGATGCAAACGCGACGATGAGCGTTAGCTGGATGGCGGAAAGCGCGTCCGGGTCGGTTAGGGCATTGATATAAGTCGAGAAGCCTTTCGAGAAGGCCTGCGCGAAAACTGCTATCAGCGGCAGAACGATGAACAGGCTCAGAAAACCCAGCGCCGCGATGACGATGATAAGCCGGACGTAGAATGGCTCCGTGGAGACCCGCACCACGCGCGATTTGACCCGCCGGGGCGCAAAAATCTCGCCTGGATCGAATTCGTCCAGGTCTTCCTGGCTGGTCTTGGCTTCATTAAGCGCCATCTCCGCTAACCCCTCACTTCGGTCCAGCGTTGCAGGCGATTGATGACGAGCAGCATGATGAAAGCAGCCGCGAGCATAATCGTGGCGATTGCCGTCGCATCGGCGTAGCGGAATTCTTCCAGCCTGATGATAATCAGAAGGGGCGCAATTTCCGACACATTCGGGATGTTTCCCGCGATGAAAATCACCGAGCCGTATTCTCCGACCGCGCGCGCAAAAGCGAGAGCAAAGCCCGTCAGGATCGCGGGCAGCAGGCTTGGCAAAATCACTTTCCTAAGCGTCTGCCACCGCGATGCGCCGAGGCTCGCGGCGGCCTGCTCCAATTCCGGGTCGAGATCCGCCAGCACGGGCTGCACGGTCCGAACGATGAACGGCAGCCCAACAAATATGAGGGCGATCAAAATGCCAAGCGGGGTGAAAGCCACCTTGACGCCGAGCGGAGCGAGCAAGCCGCCAATCCAGCCTTGAGGCGAATAGAGGCCCGCCAGCGCGATACCGGCCACCGCTGTCGGCAATGCGAATGGGATATCGACAATCGCGTCCGCTAGGCGCCGGCCCGGAAATTCGTACCGAGTTAGCGCCCAGGCTACGATCAGGCCGAAGAAGACGTTAATGACAGCGGCGAGGAAAGAAAGCCCGAAACTGAGCTTTAGCGCATTCAGCGTGCGCGGCGCAAGGAGGATGCTCAGGAACTGCTCTGCGCTGATCGAGGAGGCCTTTAGAATGAGGGCGGAAATCGGAATAAGCACGATCACCGCAAGCCAAGTCAGCGTCAGGCCGAAGGTCAGCTCGAAGCCCGGTATGACCGTTGGCTCCACGAAACGGGGAATGGCGCTGCCCTGTGCCAATGGCCCACTCCTCATCTGCCCGATGGGTCCGCCCCCACGCTATTATATGCGAAGTGCTTCATCTTTCCGCCACTCAATCAATTTCCATAAATTTTGTCGAAAATGCCCCCGTCCGCGAAGTGCGTTCTTTGGGCCTTCTGCCAGCCGCCGAAAACATCGTCGATGGTGAACAGCTCAAGCTTCGAGAACTGGTCACCATGCTTGTCCGCAACCTCTTTCAGGCGCGAGCGGTAGAAATTCGCGACCGCGATCTCCTGGCCATCCTTGGAGTAGAGGAAGTTCAGGTATGCCTCGGCGACGGCTCTTGTGCCGCGCTTGTCGGCCACCTTGTCAACGACCGCTACGGGCGGCTCGGCGAGAATGGAAATGGAGGGCGTTACGATCTCGAATTTGTCAGCGCCGAATTCTTTCACGGAGAGGTAAGCCTCGCTTTCCCAGGCCAGAAGAACATCGCCTTGGCGGCGCTCGACAAAGGTCACGGTGGCGCCGCGAGCGCCCGTATCGAGTACCGGCGCCTGTTTGTACAGCTTGCCCACGAACTCTTTGGCCTTATCCTCGGAGCCATATTGTTTCAGAGCATACCCCCAAGCCGCAAGATAATTCCAGCGCGCGCCGCCGGAAGTCTTCGGGTTCGGCGTGATGATCTGAACGTCAGGCTTGAGGAGATCGGCCCAGTCCTTGATGCCCTTCGGATTGCCCTTTCGAACGAGAAACACAATCGTCGAGGTATAGGGCGCGGCGTTGTCGGGGAATTTCTTTTGCCAGTCCTTTGCGAGAAGGCCCTTATCCGCGATGGCGTCGATGTCATAGGCAAGCGCCAGCGTCACGACATCGGCTTCGAGCCCATCGATGACGGCCCGAGCCTGCTTGCCGGAGCCGCCATGGCTTGCCTTGATCGTGAGCGTCTCGCCCTTTTCGGCTTTCCATTTGCTGGAAAACGCTTTGTTGACTTCTGCGTAGAGCTCACGTGTCGGATCGTAAGACACGTTGAGCAGCGATAGCTCGGCGGCAAAGCCGGGCGCAACAAAGAGCGCGGCCGAGAGCGCTATCATTAGGGCTCGTCTCAGCATGAAATTCTCCAAATTTTTGAATGAAATAGTAGCTCCCCGTGATCAGCCCGCCCTCCTATAACGGGACGGGGAGGCTCCGAATTCCTCAGACATCGCTTCCCTCCGGGTGGGAGGACAGGTTCAGCCGGGAACGAAAGCTGTGGGACGGGCCATCCGCGGCAGGCTGGTAACGAAGACTGAACGCATGCAGGGCTTCCGCGAAGGCTTCGGCATCGGAGGCCTTTTTGACCTCGAAAGCGTTGAATCCAGCGCGCGCCATGAATAGGAACTGATCGCGAAGCACGTCGCCCGTCGCCCTGATCTCACCTTTGAAGCTGTAGCGCTCGCGAAGCAACCGGGCCTGGGTGAAGGCGCGGCCGTCGCGATAGACGGGGAACTCAAGGGCGACCAAGGCGAGATAGGGAAGGTAGGGCGCGAGCTCGCTTTCTCCCCTGTCGTTTGGCCAGCTCACGCCCAAAAGGGCGCTCCGGCTTTGAAGCTGCTGCTTGGACGCGGCGAGAAGCCAATCCGCCGACACGATGGCGGGCACATCCGAGGGGACGGGTTCATCGCCCTCGACGTAAACAAAGGGGTCGGCCGCAACGGCGCCGTTCTTAATGTACCGCATGGAGCGTTTCCTTGAAGGGGGCGACGCCGAGGCGTTTCACAGTATCGATGAAGAGCTCACCCTCATGAAGCCGGAGCTCAAGGTAGCGGTTGATGACGCGTTCAACTGTATCGGCCACCTTCTCGTGAGGGATCGCTGGGCCTAAAAGCTGACCCAGCCTTGCATCCTCGTCCGCCTTTCCGCCGAGCGTGATCTGGTAGAACTCCTTGTCGTTCTTCTCAACGCCGAGGATGCCGATATGCCCAACATGATGATGGCCACAGGCGTTGATGCAGCCCGAGATGTTAACGTGCAGCCTTCCAATCGAACGCGCTTTCTCGATCTGTTCGAAACGGCGCGCGATCTCCATGGCCACGGGGATCGAGCGCGCATTGGCGAGGCTGCAATAATCGAGGCCGGGGCACGCGATGATGTCCGTGACGAGGTTCACGTTCGGAGTCGCGACGCCGATTGCATCGAGCTTGCGCCAAAGCTCGGGCAGGTCCTCCTGGCGGACATGCGGCAGCGCAAGGTTCTGTTCATGCCCGACGCGGATCTCTCCAAAGCTGAACTCATCGGCCAGGTCGGCGATGGCTTCCATCTGACCGGACGTCGCATCGCCAGGCGGCTTGCCGGGCGGCTTGAGCGACAGCGTCACGATGGCGTAGCCGGGCGCCTTGTGCGGGAACACCGAGTTCTGATGCCACAGCGCGAATTTCGCATCCGTCGCCAGCGCGCGTTTAAGCGCGCTCGGGTCGTTATCACGGTCTTCGTATTCGGGATAGATGAAGCGCGAACGGATATCGGCGACAAAGGCCGGGTCGAGTTTTAGATAGCCGTCCTTGATCCGCGACCACTCCTCTTCGACCTCGGCGGCAAAACGCTGAGCGCCAAGATCGTGGACCAGGATCTTGATCCGCGCCTTGTAAATATTATCGCGGCGGCCGTGGGCGTTGTAGATTCGCAGAATCGCTTCCAGGTAACTCAGGAGATCCTGTTTCGGCAGGTAATCGCGGATGACCTTGGCGATGAACGGCGTCCGGCCCAATCCGCCGCCGACAGAAACTTCGAAGCCTGTCTCGCCGCTTGCGTTCCTGATCATGCGCAAGCCAATGTCGTGGATCTTGATGGCGGCGCGATCGTGCGGCGCTCCTGTGATCGCGATCTTAAACTTGCGCGGCAGATAGGAGAATTCCGGGTGCAGCGTGGACCATTGCCGCACGATCTCGGCCCAGAAACGCGGGTCTTCGATCTCGTCCGGCGCAACGCCGCCCCACTGATCGGTGGTGGTGTTGCGGATGCAATTGCCGGACGTCTGAATGGCATGAATGCCCGCCTCGGAAAGGTCCTCCAGAACTTGCGGCATATCCGAGAGCTTGATCCAGTTCAGCTGCAGGTTCTGTCGGGTCGTGAAATGTCCGTAGCCCCGGTCGTAGACGCGCGCCACATGCGCAAGCTTGCGAAGCTGCTCCGACGACAGCGTTCCGTAGGGGATCGCGATCCTGAGCATATAGGCGTGAAGCTGCAGGTAGACGCCATTCATGAGGCGCAGGGGTCTGAACTCCTCCTCGGTCAGTTCACCGGAAAGCCGCCGCGCGACCTGATCGCGAAATTGCGCCGCCCGTTCCGCGATGAATGTGCGGTCAAATTCATCGTAAATATACATCGCGGACGGCTCCTAAAAAGTATCCAGATGGCGGCTTAAGCCGCCTCGCCATGTGGAAGGTAAGCCTCGTCCGCGTCGGTGGGAAGAACGAATGTTGGGCCGCTTGCGCGAATAAACTCGCGCAGATTCCCTGGTTGCGTGGAGGTTTCGCTAGCGTCTATCGGAGCGACATAGGGGCCTACCGCCTCCAGTCCGTCTCCTTGCGCCGCGTTGAGTGCTTTCTTCGCTTCTTCGGCCGACCAAAGGATCTGCGCATCGCTAAGTTGCTCACTCCAATCGCCCGAAGCGGTGCGATGAACGACAGCGCCGTCGAAAAGCCTGTTGGCCGTGATGACGACAGGACCAGTGATCCGGATTTTCTGTTGCAGGGGGGAAACCATTGCTACCTCTTGCCCGTGCCCAATAGGCGAACGAGGACACAGCTCGCTCTGGGCGCAAGTTTGGCGCCATTTAGAAAGTTCTCAAGACAAAAAGCTGGTTTGGAGGAAAATAAGTTCCGTATTCGGGGTGACGGACTGCCGTTGAAACAACAATATTTTAAAATTGGCATTCAAAAGAACGTTTATGCTGCGCAGTGGCATGTTCATGGAAAATTCGACGCGCCAGGACACTCGCTGAATGAGAAAAGACGCTTCCTCATGAGCGGCGCAGGCTGTTTGCCGCATGATTCGTTAGGCCGGAGCTACCCGCGTTTGCTCCTTTTATTATTTATTACCTCGAAAATTACTTATATATATAGATAGGGCCGTTTTACGAAACGAAACCAATCTTCAATGTTTTTTCACCAATCGCCTTTTTCGGCGACTGGTGATCGAGGTTGCTGCCCTTGGGCGATCCCGAAGGCGCAGGG
>JBAVVQ010000109.1:0-2141 GCA_049697375.1 Rhodomicrobium sp. | reverse complement strand
ATCAATAACGCCTCCTCTTTCGCCGACGACCGCATTCAGTCAATGACCGAAGAGGGCTGGGACAAGCATATGGCCATCAATCTGAAAGCGCCGGTGTTTCTTGCCCAAGCCTTCGCTGCTCAACTGTCCGGGGGAGAGACAGGAAATATTATCAACATCATCGACCAGCGCGTTCTCCGTCCGAACCCGCATTTCTTCTCGTACACGCTCAGTAAATCCGCGTTGTGGGCCGCGACGAAGACGATGGCGCAGGGGCTTGCCCCTCGCATTCGGGTCAACGCGATCGGCCCCGGCCCAGCTCTTTCCAGCGTTTATCAAAGCGCGGAAGACTTCGAGCATGAGAGCCGATCCACGGTTCTCGGCCACGGGACGACGCCGGAGGAAATCGCCAACGCCGTCTCGTTCATCCTCAATTCGCCCGCCATGACGGGGCAGATGATCGCGCTCGATGGCGGCCAGCATCTGTTATGGCAAACCCCTGATATCCGCGTTACATAACGCTCGATGGGCGACACCGAGGACACTATTGAAGTCAACTCCGGCGATATGAACCCGGTTTTTGCCGAGAGCACGCCTGAGACTGGCGCGCAGGTCATTGCGCGCTACGTCAAGCACCTCGGCGCCGGCCCCGGCGTCTATCGCATGATGGACAAGGCGGGCGAAGTTATTTACGTCGGCAAGGCGCGCAGCCTGAAGAACCGTGTCCAGAACTACACGAGGCTCGGCGGCCACACGAACCGCATCGCGGCGATGATCCGCTCGACGGCCTCGATGGAGTTTGTGAATACGGGCACGGAAGCCGAGGCGCTTCTTCTCGAAGCCAACCTCATCAAGCGCTTCAAGCCGCGCTACAATGTGTCCTTCAGGGACGACAAGTCCTTCCCCTACATCGTCATCCGGCGCGACCAGGAAGCGCCGCAGATCGCCAAGCATCGCGGGGCGCGCACGCTCAAAGGCGACTATTTCGGACCCTTCGCCAGCGCCGGAGCCGTGAACCGCACCATCAATACGCTTCAGCGAGCGTTCCTCCTGCGCACCTGTTCCGACAGCGTCTACGACAGCCGCACGCGCCCCTGCCTCCTCTTTCAGATCAAGCGCTGCGCCGCCCCATGCACGCGGGAGATCGAGCTTGAGGATTACGGCAAGCTCGTCGAAGAAGCGGGCGCCTTTCTGTCCGGCAAGACCGACGCCGTGCAGCGGAAGCTGAACGCGCTCATGGAGGAGGCCGCGGAGAAGCTCGAGTTCGAGCGCGCCGCGAAATACCGCAACCGTCTGTGGGCGCTCGCGCATGTCCAGGCGCATCAGGGCATCAATCCACGCGGCGTCGAGGAGGCCGATGTCTTCGCCATCGCGCAGGAAGGCGGCCAGACCTGCATTCAGGTCTTCTTTTTCCGCAACAGCCAGAACTGGGGCAATCGGGCCTACTTTCCCCGGGCCGACCGCAGCCTGAGCGCGGCGGAGGTGCTCGGATCGTTCATTTCCCAATTTTACGACGACAAGATCGTGCCGCGCTGCGTTCTCTTGTCGGAAGACGTTCCCGAGCAGGCGCTGATCGCGGAAGCCTTGTCGACCAAGCTCGGGCGCAAAGTCGAGGTCGTGACGCCCAAGCGGGCCGAAAAACGCGAGCTTGTCGAGCACGCATTCCAGAATGCGCGTGAAGCGCTCGGACGCAAGCTCGCCGAGAGCTCGAGCCAGGGCAAGCTGCTGGCCGGGGTTGCGCATGTCTTCGGACTGGAGCGCACGCCGCGCCGCATCGAGGTCTACGACAACTCCCATATCATGGGCACGAACGCCGTCGGCGCGATGGTCGTCGCAGGGCCGGAAGGCTTCGTGAAAAACCAGTACCGGAAGTTCAACATCAAGGCCGCGGATCTGACGCCAGGCGACGACTTCGGCATGATGCGCGAGGTGCTGACGCGCCGCTTCAAGCGGCTTCTGCGAGAGCACGGCTTGCCTGCGGGCGAGGCGGCTTCCTCCGAAAGTGAGGGAACCGAGACGCTTTCCGAATCATGGCCGGGCGCGACCGAGCCGTCCATCCCCGCTGCGGAAGAGGCGGTTGTTGCTCTGGATGGCCGTCACACGGGCGGCAATGACGACGTTGAGCCTGATCTCGGTGACGAAACCGAGGACGACGCCGAAGC
>JBAVVQ010000108.1:0-2575 GCA_049697375.1 Rhodomicrobium sp. | reverse complement strand
CGCCAGGGAACGAGGCGAGCCTGCGAGCGATCGCTTCGGCGCCTCGGAACGGACCGGCTCGATTGCTACCTTCTTCACTGGCGCGGCCCCTTTCCCCTGGAAGAGACGATCGCGGGGTTTCAGGAGCTGGAACGCGAGGGCAAAATCCTATCCTGGGGTGTCAGCAACTTCGACGCCGATGATCTCGAGGAGGCTTACGGCATCGCAAAGCGGGCGGGCGAAGAGATCGCCTGCGATCAGGTTCTTTACCACCTGGAGCAGCGGGCCATTGAACATGCGGTGCTCCCCAGCTGTATCGGTCACCGCTTGGCGGTGACTGCGTATAGCCCTTTCGGCCATGACGGTTTTCCGGGCCCCGAAACCCAGGGCGGCCGGGTGTTGGCCGGGATTGCCGAGGCTCATCATGCAACGCCGCGTCAGGTCGCGCTCGCGTTCCTTGTCAGGCATCCGGCGGTGTTTGCGATCCCCAAGGCATCAAACCCGCAGCACACGGCGGAAAACGCAGGCGCGGCCGGCCTCGCCTTGACCGATGAGGAGATCGCTCTCATCGACCGCGCGTTTCCAAGGGGGCCAAGACCACGGACGCTCCCTACGCTCTGAGAACGGTGGGTGCGGTGGCGAACAACGAAGAGAGCAAGACAATCGATTTATTGGCAGGAGGCAGATAATCCATGCGTGCAGTCGGCTACCGTAATCCGCTTCCGATCACCGATCCGGAAGCCCTCATTGATATCGATCTGCCCGATCCAACGCCAAGCCGGCGAGACTTGCTTGTGCGGGTCAAGGCCGTGTCGGTGAACCCGGTCGATGTCAAGGTGCGGGCGAAGGTTGCGCCGCCTCAGGGCGATGTGCGCCTTCTCGGCTTCGACGCTGCGGGCGTGGTTGAGGCTGTCGGATCGGACACCTCGCTGTTCAAGCCAGGAGACGAGGTTTACTACTCAGGCTCCATCGCGCGGCAGGGGACCGACGCCGAGTTTCACGTTGTGGATGAACGCATTGTGGGCCGGAAGCCGGCGTCGCTGACCTTTCCCCAGGCGGCGGCCATGCCGCTGACCACGATCACGGCATGGGAACTGTTGTTTCATAGACTTGGAGTCTCACTCGGGGACAAATCGGCGAAAGGAACGCTGCTTGTCATCAACGGCGCAGGCGGCGTCGGCTCTATTCTCATTCAGCTTGCACGCCAATTGACGGGGCTGACGGTCATCGCCACTGCATCGCGCCCCGAGAGCCGGGCCTGGGCATCGGATATGGGCGCCCACCTTGTCATCGACCATCAACGGCCCTTGAACGAGGCGCTGGTCGATGCCGGATTTGCGAGTGTCGATCTGGTCGCAAGCCTGACCGCGACCGAGCATCATTGGCCCGCCATTGCCGAGGCCATCGCTCCTGAGGGCCGTATCGCGGTCATCGATGATCCCAAGCAGCTCGATATCGTTCCCTTCAAACGCAAGAGCGTGTCGATCCATTGGGAGTTCATGTTCACGAGACCCTTGTTCGAAACCAACGACATGATCGAGCAGCATAATTTGCTGAACAAGGCGGCCCACCTTTTCGACGATGGCGTCTTGCGCCATACGATGAAGGAGGACTTCGGCCCCATCAATGCCGCCAATCTCCGGCGCGCGCATGCTCATCAGGAGAGCGGGAAGGCCATCGGAAAAAGCGTTCTTACCGGTTTTTGAAGGCAGACGCGACACGCCGGCTATTCCAGTGCGTGGTGCGGCGCGATCACCACGTCAAAAGCCTCTTTCGGCGGGCGCGCGCCAGCCTTTAACCGCTTTTTGCGAATCCAATTCTTTTGCGCCAGACAAAGACCGGATTGCGCTTCCGCAGCCGCGCTGGCCATTGGATTTGGATTGAAGCAACGATTTGGCTTGGCGAGGCCATCCTCGTTATCAGACAAGGAACTGGCAGCCGTCAAAATAACTGGCCGTCAGGAGATCTTATGCGGAAGCTCTTTTTCTGGATTTGTGGTCTCCTGGCTGTACTTGCTGGCCAGCCGGCGAGTGCAGCGACGCAGCCGGCGGCGTCCGAGCCTGATTTCAACCTCGCCTATGTTCTCGCGACGGCCTCTTATTGCGCTTACGCGGTTGGCGCCATCGACAGCGACGGCGAGAAGCTTGCGGATGAGGGGCGTCAGCGTGCGTTCAACTGCTTGGAGGCGGCTGTCAAAGCTGACCCCGGTCACCTTGCGGCGTTGAAAGTTGAAGCTCAAGATGTCGAAGCCTATTTCAGCCCGGCGAAACCCCAGAACGCCTATTTGCTGATCCGGGAAAAGAACGGGGTCATTCTCGCCTTCAGAGGCACGCTGACGCTACCCATTTCACCCGGCAAGGCCAAGCATAATGGCCTCGTCAAAGAGGCGATCGACAATTTCAACCTTGCTGTTCTGAAGGCCTTTGAAAGCTATCTCAGGGACTGGGCCAACAATATCGTCGCCTTCGCGGACGAGCGTGACCGGCACGCCGGCTTCGACCACTCGTGGCAGGAACTCAAAGAGCATCTGAAGATCGACTGCGGCCCAAGCGCGGTCGAATCTTGCAGCAAGTTCCGCTCCTTCATTACTGCAATG
>JBAVVQ010000107.1:0-5869 GCA_049697375.1 Rhodomicrobium sp. | reverse complement strand
TGGCTGACCCGGCTCGGCGCCCAGGTGACCGGATTTGCGCTCCCGCCGCAGACAACGCCGAGCCACTTCGCGCTGCTGCCCAGGGACTATGAGAGCATTGAGGGCGACATTCGCGATCTTGAGGCGTTGAGCGGCGCTTTGCGGCGGTCGAATCCCGACATCGTCCTCCACCTCGCGGCGCAGTCGCTGGTGCGTGCGTCCTACGCCGACCCGGTCGGGACCTACGCCACCAACGTCATGGGAACGCTGCACGTGTTCGAGGCGATCCGGCGGGCGCCATCGGCGCGCGCGGCGCTGATCGTGACGTCCGATAAGTGCTACGAAAACCGCGAGACGATGAAGCCGTACGTCGAAAGCGATCCGATGGGCGGCCACGATCCGTACAGTTCATCGAAAGGCTGCGCCGAAATCCTAACCTCGAGCATCCGCCGCAGCTTTTTCTCGGATTCGCCCTGCCTCATCGCCTCGGCCCGCGCCGGCAATGTCATCGGCGGCGGCGACTGGACGGCGGATGCGCTGATTCCCGACTGCATCCGCGCTTGGACCAAAGGCGAACCGGTGCGGATTCGAAGCCCGCGCGCCGTTCGGCCCTGGCAGCACGTGCTCGATGCGCTTTCCGGCTATCTCCAATTGACCGAAGCGCTGTTCGCCGGGCGTTCCGCAGTCGCGAAGGGCTGGAACTTCGGGCCAACACTCGACTCCGCCTGGCCGGTGGAACAAATCGTCGGCGCTATAAAGGCGCGGCTGCCGGCGTTTGATTTCGTCGTCGAGCCCTCGAAGGAGCACGAAGCCAATCTTCTCACTCTGGATTCCGGGCAAGCCCGGCGGGAACTCGGATGGAAGCCGCAATGGGGAATTGAAACGGCCCTCGAGAAGACGCTCGAGTGGTACATGACGTACCGGGACTTCGGCGAGCTTCTGACCGGCGAACACATACGGGAGCACATGGCGGAGCGAAGTCTCTCGAACGCCGCCGCCCGGGTTCCCGAACGCGCTCCATGACAGGAGACGCACTCGATGTGCCGTAGAATCCGGTCGCGGCCAACTGCAAGCCAGTCGCTGAAGGACATCGGTTTTCAAGTGCGCGGATTTTGTAAGGAAAAGTGAGACATCCATGGTCACGCAACCTGATAAGCCGCGTGTGCTAATTTTTTCGCTTAGAAATATCTTCGGGAAGGCTCTATTCAGGTGCCCTCACTTTGAGTTCGAAGACATCATCAGTGAGATCGATTCCGCAGAGCTGTTCGCGCCCAAGGTCGACCCTTCAAGCCTGCGCGCACGGAACGCCGCGCGACTGGCTTGGCGTACTCCGATTGCGTTGAACCCGGGTATAAAAAGAATATCGCCAAAGCGCCATTACGATATTCTTTTTACGGTCTGCGGATTCCCGCAAGATTTAATCATGTTTAATGCCGTCAGCAATTTGAGAGATGTCTGCAAAATATCCGTATGCCTATTGGACGAGCTTTGGGTAAACGAGATCGTCAAACGGCGTCACTTTTTACCTATCCTTGCAAAGTTTGACGCTGTCATGCTGTACTACAGCCAGACGGTGAAGCCACTTAGCGAGCGAATTGGAGTCAAGTGCGCCTATTTGCCTCCTGGCGTGGACGCCATTTCGTTTTGTCCCTATCCGAATCCACCCCAACGATTCATAGACGTTTATAGCATCGGACGCAGATCGCAGATAACGCACGAAAAACTTCTGGATATGGCCCGGGAGACCGGCCTGTTCTATCTTCACGATACTATTGGTGGAAGTCAGGCCATCGACTCGAGGGAACACAGGGCGCTCTTCGCGAAACTCGCCAGGCGCAGTCGATACTTCATCGTTAATCCTGGGAAGATTGATAGCCGCATGTAAGAGGCGGTCAGATAGAGGTTGGCAACCGATACTTTGAAGGAGCGGCCTCTGGCGCCATCATGGTAGGAGAACGCCCAAACAACGAGGCATTTGAGGACCTGTTCGACTGGCCCGGAGCTGTGGCCCCGCTCCCTTACGATTCACGCGATATCGATGCGGTTATCAAGGATCTCGATCGAGATCCCGAACGGCAGGACAAAATACGGCGAACTGGCATAGTTCAATCTTTGCTGCGGCATGACTGGGTGTATCGGTGGGAGAAGATACTTGAGGTGGCAGGTCTAGAGCCGACGCAAGGGGCTATCGAGAGGAAGAAGCGTCTTCGGAAGCTTGCTGATGTTGTGTCAGGAACCAAACGAGAGCCTGCCGAACAATTGATCTGATCGCCACCGGCCGTTGCCGGCAACGGCGCGTTGCCCGGCTCGCCTCGCGTCTCCATTTTATATAAAACAATGCAATATCTCTAATTCCAAATCCTGCGACAGGCGGCCAACTATTAAGGCGCCAAAACCAGGTACTCATCCGAAAATCACCTCAATGGCGCCGCGCCACAACAAAAATCCAGCCAGAAAAACAAGAAATAACGCGATCAACCTCACCCAACCCGGATAGCGTTCATCATAGCGTTCGACGACTCGAAATTTTCTCTCGTGCCTCATCCGACGCCTCAATCAGAGTTAGCTGGATTCACGATAATGATTATCTGATTCTTCTCTGCGGCAAAAATCGCGAAAATTATAGCCGCCGTCCAAGACCATTACAAGGCAACCGGCGATCACAATCGGCAATGATTTCGGACCTTGGCGCAGGGCCGGCGCCCCTGTTCGCACAGCAAATGAGGCAGCATCACCTCAAAATCAGGCTGGCGTGACATTATCGATGGCGGCGGAGCTGCGGGTGCTTGCATAAACCGCTCCCAGAACAGCGCCAAAAACAAGATGCAGCATGAACGTAGCGACCGGCGCGGCGATCCCAAGTGAGAGGCCAAAAAACCCGTGCCCAGCGACAGGCATGAAGACGATCATCATGACAAGCCAGGCCAGAACGCCGAAGGTCAGCCCTTTGACGACCGCTGGTCCCGGCAAGAGTTTTCTGATCCAGGTATAGATGACGCCCCAACCGACGGCTCCGATGACGAAGTGTCCAATCCAGCCGGTATCCGGCGGAAACTGCAAGCCTGTATAGCGATCCGCGATGGCGACGATGTCTGCAATGGGATTAAGCTCAGGCAAGATCCCGAGCTGCGTCTTGATGATCATCAACGCCCCAACCGCAGCACTTGCCGCGAAACCCGCGGTCAGGCCTGATTTGATGCTTTCACCAGCCATTGCGGCCTTCCTTGAGTGGGGCCGTTTGCGCAAAGCGAGCGCGACGGCGAGAAACCAAACGCTCTAAAGTTTTCGTGCAGCGGTTTTTCGGTGACCAAGCCACCAAAAAGCGCTCGCCAAAGATATAAAGTCGGCCGCGGCAAGAACAAGTATCAAAGCTGATTCCTCGATCCATGCGATGGCCGGAACAGCAAAAGCCAGACCGCGCTGAGGATTTAATTGCTCGCTTCGCTCATGTCCGTGGCTACCGATCTTTCGGTGGCCTTTGGGGTCGAAGCAAGTATCCTATTGTATAAATCCTCGCCGTAGCTGGTCTCCAAGGGTGCGCCCTTGCCAAGCTTGAAAGTGCGCCTTCCATCGCTTTGCCTTTCCACGCGCAGGAATATCGCCTCCGGCAGGTTCCTGGCCTCAAGGCTGTGCGCAAAGTCATAGAGATGCGTCACGAAAAATACTTTGATCCGCCTTTCGAGTAACGCGGAGACGATCTGTCTTGCGATTTCCGAGCCTTCCCGCTCGTTGGTTGCGGCGAAGGATTCGTTGAGCAGGACAAGAGCGTTTGGCCTTATCTCCTGAACGATATCGCTCATTCTTTTGAGCTCTTCGTCGAGCTTGCCGCTTTTCATGGCGTGATCTTCTTCGCGCTTGAAATGGGTGAACAGCGCGCTTGCGAAGTTGGCGCTAAAGGCCTCCGCGCCAACAAACATGCCGGCCTGCATCATCAGCTGAGCAAGCCCAATGCTGCGCAGGAAGACGGTTTTGCCGCCCTGATTGGCGCCGGTGATGATGGCAAGAGCCTTGCCGTTCCCGGTCATGCCGTTGCCTACTGCCTTTCCCTTCAGGCTCAAGGATAAACTTTTGCGCTCTCTCTCAAGCGCTTCCACCGCAAGCGCGTACATGCTGCGGATCAGATCGGCGTTTCCAGGCAATCCTTGAGAATGCCCTGCCGGTAGCGAATGGTTACGGCATCTGTGAGGCTTGTAAGAAGAGCGGCCCGGGCGACATCGGAGAGAAACTCATCTCCAAGCGACATCGCTTCGAACAGGGTCTCAAGGTCCAAGTCCTGGGCCAGCGCCGGCGCATGGGCCGGAAACGGCGCCTTCAGGTCGAGATCCCGGTCCCGATACATGAGGAACGCTTTCATGAGGCAATGCGCTCCTTAAGGCTATGGTAGGTCAGGCGGTATTTCTCCGCGATCGAGAGCGCGTAAGCGAGCCCATCCGCGGGCCTTCTCACGATTTTGAATGTCCTGAGGGCACGGTTATCCGGGGCAACCGTGCTCGCGACGCTCACGGTCTTATCGCTTAAGTGTGTGAGTTCGTCGATAAAGGTCACGAAAACGCCCAGCACATCCAGTTGCATGAGCCCTTCCATGACCTTTTTGCTCAGGAAGATCGCGTCTTTGAGCGCCGTCGAGGTGAAGATCTCGTTCATGATCACGACGCTTCGCGGCGTGGCCTGCGCCAAGATTTCGTGAATTCTGATAAGATCGTCCTCAAGCTTGCCGTGGCGGTTTCTGGCGCTTTCTTCTTTCTCGAAATGGGTGGACACTCTGTCGCAGAGGAAGAGTTTGGCCGACGCGCCCGGAACCGGGCAGCCAAGGCTTGCGAGATAGTGGAGCTGGCCGAAAGTGCGGGCGAAGGTCGTCTTGCCTCCCTGGTTTGGACCCGTGACGACGAAGATTCGCTCCGCGCTCTTCAGGTGAAAATCGTTGACGATGACCGGCGTTTGTTCAGCGACGAGTTTTTGCGCCAGCGCTAGGTCGTATCCCTTGTGATTATAAACGTCCTTGCTCGCATCCGAGACTGCGGGATAGCAAAAACTGAGCCCGGCGCGCTTGAGCGCCGCCACTTGCGCCAGGTAGGCGAGGTAAAACTGGATTTCCCGGTCGAAGTCGGCAATCGCGCTATCAAGATAGGCGGCGTTTTTCGAATAATAGGCGTCGAGCCTAGCTAGCGAACATTGCTGGAAAGAGCAGCGCTACGAAATCGAGAACCTGCGCCTCGATATAGTTCATGTCGGGGTAGTCGGGCAACGTGGCCCGGTAGTCCTTCACGTTCCCCTGTTGGAATTTCTTGAACGTCTCCTCGATAGCGGCGCTGTGGTCCGCCTGGGGTTCATACCTCTTGACGATGAAGCCGCCCTCCACGATGAGGACCGAGTATGTAATGCCTGCTAAATCCGATTTGAGCTTTTCCGTTTCCGCCGAGAGCGAGGCAAAACGAGCGGACTGGACATAGTCTGTGAGATAGGCGCGAAACGCCAAAAAGCCGCGCGATTTCAGTCTGACAAGCGATAGACCGAGCAGGAGGCTGCTCACCGCCCCGCAATAGACTTCCACGGCATCCAGGAACCACGCCGCTTTCTGGTGCTTGTGGCGCAGCTTGTCCGCTTGGGCGAGATGCTGTCGCATGTCTCGCATTCTTCGGGCGAAGCTCTCGACAGAGCCGGAAAGCGTGGCGTCCTCGAAATCGCGGAAAATCTCCTGGCGGTAGTTGACCGCATCAACGCTCTTCAGCGGCATGTAGAAAAATGGATTTAAATTATAGTCATCCCTGCCAGACGTGATCGTGGCGACGGCCTGGTCGAGATTGAGATCGGCAAAAAAGGCAGGCTCGCGCGCCGACTCCGCCGCAAGATCTCGGCCATTCGCAAACAGGATGCTTCGGAAGAACATGGA
>JBAVVQ010000106.1:0-4000 GCA_049697375.1 Rhodomicrobium sp. | reverse complement strand
CCATTAGGGCTCGCCTGTTCTGTAGACCATGCCCATACCGTGGCCGGAGCCGTCATCGAAATCGCAAAGGCGGCAACGCCGAATAGAGCAAATGCGCGCATTCTTCCCCTCGTCAACAATTCCCGTTCCACTGACTAACATAGCGCAGCATGATTCGTACAGCTGTGAGGCAACATCCTGAAAATTAAAGCAGAGTTTTGGGTGCGGGTGCTGCGGACAGCATCAGGTGGCAAACTTTTTCAGTAGAATCAATGCCTTATGGCCGTGTCTTAATGGCAACTCATGACGTTTAACGTGGAGGCGGCAAAGGATAAGCTTGCCTTCCATTTGCTTGAATGCGCCGCCTTCAGTTCGCTTGGCCTATTCTTTTTAAGCGATGCGAGCATTCTACGCGGTACGGCGCGACACCCAGGACACGATCGCAAGCGCTACTTGCTGGAAGGCGCCATTCAGAGCCTGGATACCGGCTCCTGGATCGACGCCCTCTGCTGGAACGCGGGCATGGAAGCGCTTCGTCGTGACAACGGAATTGTTTTTCTCGTCTATAAGCTTGACGTAAACATCGACGGTGGCCTCCGCCCCGCCAGCAGAAGATTCGACTTGGAAATCACGAATTTCAATAGCAAGCGACAGGTCGCCCGAGACGCGATCCTGATTTGTCAGAATCGCGCGAAATGCTCCCGAATTGGCGAGGGCTTCGACAAGCCGAGCCTGAAAAAGTCGCGGCAAGCGATCGCCCCAGGCCGCGCCGGAGAAATAGGCGACGCGCCCATTCGCGCCTTTCACCAGGATTTCCTCGGTGTCGATGGTCTTGACAGCGACCGGCGGGTAAATGGTCAGCTGTACGCTGCCGCCGCCATGAACTCTCTCTACGAGCGGCGCCTGCAGGTCGTATGTGGCGGGAGGGGACCCGGCCAAGCCAAATGCGCAACCACCAAGCATGATCGCCGCCGCAAAGGCTGCTATCTTACCTTTAAGCTGCATCCTATACCCCAGACAGGCCCTTGGCGTTCCGACGCCACAAAAGTTAAGGGCATGTTAAGGACGATTCTTTTTCGCGCTAGTATTTTGGTGATTGCTGGCCGCCCAGCAAAAATCCTGTTGGATTACGTTCGACTTTCTCGACAACGCGATCGAGGCTATCCGCTAAGCGTCTGCCTTCCTTCATAAAAAGCTCGAATTCGCGAAGCGAGCGCTCCATTTGCTGGGTCAGCTCGCCTGACTTGTCGCCAAGGGATTTGTCGAGTTTTTCGGACAGCTGTCGAAAAGAACTCGCCGCTTGTTGCACCTGCGACACAACGGAGTCCGGGTGATCGGACGCTGCTCCCGCCAGCCGGTCGACCGCGGAGTCCACCTTTTGCGAGATCTCGTTCAGGCGGGCGGAGAGGCCGCGCACATCCTGTACGATGCCGGCCACATCGTCTTTCCGGTCCGCCATCATCGTCGAGAACGACTCAAGATTTGTGATCGTGTGGCGGATGGAGTCTTCGTTGTTCGCGACGAGATTGTTTAGCCGCGCAGCCAAGGCGTTGGCCTGGCTTGCTGCGTCAGACATGCCCGTAAGAAATGACCCCGATCCAGGATCGGCGTAGATCACGGGGTACTGCTCGCCTTGCTTCACTTGAAGCATCGCAGCGTCTGGAGTGCCCGGCGTAATTTCCATGGCGACAAGGCCCGCCAAGCCTTGATGGGAGATGCGGGCATGGGAATTGGCGCGAACCGGCGTTTCATCCCGGATGGTAATGAGGACGCGAACCTTGCGTGTATCCTCCGGCATGAGTTCGATGGTGCGGACCGCGCCAAAGCGGATGCCATTGAAAAGCACGGGCGAAGACTCGGCCAGCCCCTGTACGGAGCCGTCGAAAATCACGGCATAGTTTCTCCCCGACGAACCCAAGGCGTCGTTCTTCGTCCAATAAATGAAGCCCAGGAGCAATCCGAGGACGCCAAGAACGAAGACGCCGACGATGAAATAATTCGCTCGTGTTTCCATGCTTATGATGCCCTCGCAATAAGCCGGCCGCGCTCTCCGCAGAAATATTCCCTGACCCAAGGGTGACCGGGGTTTCGCACAAGGTCCATGGGCTGGCTCACGCGAACCACATGTTTATCGGCAAGCACCGCGACCCGGTCGCATACGGCAAAGATGCTGTCGAGGTCGTGCGTGATCATGTAGACGGTGAGGCCGAGTGTCTGTTGAAGATTACGGATGAGGCGGTCGAAAGCGGCTGCGGCGATCGGGTCGAGCCCCGAGGTGGGCTCGTCCAGGAACAGAATGCCGGGATCGAGCGCGAGAGCGCGCGCAAGGCCTGCGCGTTTGCGCATCCCGCCCGAAAGCTCCGACGGAGCCTTGTAGGCCGCGTTTGCGGGCAGGCCCACCATGGCGATTTTCAGAAGCGCGAGTTCATCCATGACCTTCTGCGGCAGGTCGAGGTGCTCGCGCATAGGCGCCTGCACGTTCTGCAGCACAGAGAGGGAGGAAAACAGGGCGCCGTCCTGGAAGAGCACGCCCCACTGCCGTTCGATGGCGATGCGCTCCCGGCTCGACAGGCTTTTAAAGTCCTTCCCAAAGACTTCCACCGTCCCCGCATCGAAAGGCAACAAGCCGAGGATGGATCGCAGAAGCACGGATTTGCCGGAGCCGGACCCGCCTGCGATGCCGAGAATTTCGCCACGCATGACGTCGAGGTCGAGGTTCTCGAAGATGATCTGCCGCCCGAAACGCTTCGTCAGGCCGCGCACGCGGATCGCATAATCGCGCCCGCCGAGGTCCGGGGATGAGGGCTGCCGGAGGGGAGGGGGAATCGTGTTCATCCTTAAAACCCGCTCGCCGAGAGGAAGATCGCAAACACCGCGTCCAGCACCAGCACCAGGAAGATGGCTTTGACGACCGCGGTGGTGACCTGCGCGCCGACCGACTCGGCGCTGCCCTGAACGCTCAAGCCTTCGAGGCAGCCCACAAGGCCGATCACAAGAGCGGCGAACGGGGCCTTGATCAGCCCGACATAGAGATGCTTGGCCTCCACCGCGCTGTTCAGCCGCTGGAGATAGATCGGCAGGTCGAGCGAAAGATAAAGTTTCGCCATCAGCGCGCCGCCCGCAAGGCACATTACATCTGCGACGAAGACGAGGAGCGGCAAGGCCACGATCAGCGCCAGGATGCGCGGAACGACGAGTGTTTCCATGGGATCGATCCCGAGCGTGCGCATGGCATCGATCTCCTCGCGCATTTTCATGGTGCCGATCTGCGCGGTGAACGCCGACGCCGAACGCCCGGCGACCATGACGGAGGCAAGGATGATGCCCACTTCGCGCAGAGCCAGGATGCCGAGCATGTCGATGGAGAGGTGTTCCGCGCCGAAGCCGCGAAGCTGGCGGGCGCCCTGCTGGAGGACCACGCCGCCAATCAGGAAGCAGACGAGCGCGATGATCGGGACCGCCGTCAGGCCGGTCTGCTGGATTTGATGGACGAACGACGTTCCGCGAAATCGAGAGGGATGGGCGATGACATTGACCATCGCGGCGGTCGTCTGGCCTAGAAACGTGGTGAGCATGATTGCGTCGCGAACGATGGCCGTCGCGGCCGTCGCGACCCATTCCGCCGTTTCCGCGATGGGCCTGCGGCGGGGCGGAGCTTCCTCGGTCGCAGGCGCGGCCCGCGCCACCTCGTCGAGCAGGATCCGGTGCTCGCTGCGCTCGTTGGTGAACGCAGTTCGCTCGCCGCCGACGCTGCTCCGCAGCTTGACGAGAGCGAGCGCGCCCGCCGTGTCGAGTATCTGCAGTTGGCCCAGGTCGATCTCGACAGGCTGGCTGCGTGGCTCTACGGCGCCAAGCTCATCGAGGGCGCTGCGAATTTTCCCCAGCGCCGCGAGCGTCCAATCCCCCGATACGACGATACGAACGCCGCCGCCTTCCAGCGTGGCCCTGCAGGCGGGGTGAAGGACTTCGTTAAGAGGTGTAGCAGCGCGATTCAGCATTCAGGTGTTTCAAGGGAGCGACA
>JBAVVQ010000105.1:0-2667 GCA_049697375.1 Rhodomicrobium sp. | reverse complement strand
CACATTGACCGCTGTTGTCCCCGCGGCAAACATCGAAGAGGCTTGGCAGGAGGTTGGCGCCAGCTTCGAGCGCTTCTGTCTGAATGCGGGGCTGGCGACATTATCGAGCATGATGAAAGAAGATGCCGTCCAGCTCTGCGGTCCCCGCTATGGGCGGGAGGACGGCAAGGCCGGGCATCGCTGGGGGAAGACCAAAGGGAAATTGGGCTTCCATGGCGGCAAGGTCGAGCTTGAGCGGCCCCGGATTGTATCTCGGGACAGCTGACCTTTCTATCGCCATCGAATCGGAAAGCATCAGCCCATGAGGAAGGGCGGCCGCCCTTCCTCATGGGCGGCGCACGGTCGCGCCCCGGATAGACCACCCACGGTCCACGCGTATCTTTGACCTGCGCCGCTTGAGTTCCATGTCCATCCGAACGGTAGAAGGGCCTTGCACGGCCGTATACAATCCAGGATCACGGAATCTCCGCCATGACTATGAACCCGGCTTTGCCTGCATTCAATCACGTCGTTGCGTTCGAAGTCGCCAAGGACAGTCTCGTCATTCATGTCTTGCCCGCTGGCGAACAAAGCGTCGCCGCCAACAAACCCAAGGCGATCCGTAAGACTCTCCTCGCCGAATTGAGACGCAACGCCAAGGCCAATCTCGGCCCGCTGCTCGTCGTCTGCGAGGCGACCGGCGGCTATGAGCGCCATATTCTCGATCTCTGCGTGGAACTCGGGATCGCCGCGCACAAGGCCCATGGATCGCGGGTTCGCTGCTTCGCCCGGTATCTCGGCCTCATCGCCAAGAACGACCCGATCGACGCTCGCGTTCTCGCCCTTTTTGGGCTGAAGACCCCCGATCTTCACCTCTATGTCCAGCCGGCGCCCGAGGTCTTGGCGCTCAAGGACCTGAAAACCCGGCGCGACCAGGTTCAAGAGATGCTCTTCACCGAGAAAAACCGGCTGGAGCACGCCCGTCACGCCAGTGTAAGCCGGAGCCTCAGCGCTCATGTCGCCAGCCTTCGCAAAGCCTTGGCGGCGCTTGAGGCCGAGATCGCGGCTCTTGTCAAAGCCAGCGAGATCCTCGCCCGTAAGGCGCGCCTCATGCAAACGCTCAAGGGCGTCGGCCCCGCCACCGTTGCGGCGCTCCTGGCTTACCTGCCCGAGCTGGGCGCGCTCAGCAGGAGCGCGATCGCCTGCCTCGCGGGCCTTGCGCCGTTCGACGACGATAGCGGAAAGTTTAAAGGGCCTCGCCACATCCAGGCAGGGCGAGCGGCCGTCCGCAAGACGATCTACATGGCGGCCCTCGTCGCCATCCGGCACAATCCCGTCATGCGCCTCTTCGCCGATAAACTCAGACGGAACGGCAAGCCCAGCAAACTCGTCATCACCGCCGTCATGCGAAAGCTCATCGTCACCTTGAACGCCATTCTTCGCTCAGGTGAACCTTGGAGCCACGCGAAAATCGCTTGACTCCAAAGACGGTAGATATGCGCAAAAGCGCATTCCGGGGCGACGATTATCCAGGATCGCAGCAATCGGCCTTCACTCGGCCAGCGCCGCCCACTCCAGAGCTGGCGCCCGGATGTCTCGGCGAACCGTGTTCGGCACAAGGCGCAAAGCCCGGACATCCGGGTAAACGGATCCTTGCCAGGCGAGGCTGCGCCGTGACGTTCATCGTTTTGTAGTTAACGGAGGCCCCCCGGAATTATTTCCGGTCATGAGTTTGGTTAGCATCTGGTATACTCAGCGCGAAATGGCGGAGCGCCGCGCCTTCGTTCGTACATAGCGATATGTTGTAAGGTATTGAAAATACTAGATGTTTTATCCTTAACAAATTGCCCATTAAATTCTATTTAATGCCGGAATTATTTCATTTACTGGGACGCGGAAAAGTCCGTTAAATATGTTTTCAGCTCAAAGCTTAACGGCCGCATGGAGCCCAAACAGCCGCGCCACAGGCTTCCGGATGGCGTCCCGTTCGGCGTTTTCCTCGCAATTATCTCATATTTATCAGGGGTTGGAGCGGGCTCGCGCACTCGTTAACCTGGTGGAAAGGCGATTTCGCCGAGGATCTATCAGAAGAAGGAAGGCGAACGAAAGCGTAAGGGCAAACTTGGCAAGCCGATGCCGAAACCTGCGGATTGCATACAAAATGCCAGCCACCTTCAAAGGGGTGAAGCGCTGACGAGCCGCTCAGGCCGTGAGCCCGCCGTAAAGATCCGGGCGCCGGTCGCGGAAGAATCCCCAATCGGCCCGGTAGCTCTCAATTTCCCGAAGGTCGAAGCTATGGACGAGCACGCCCTCGTCCTGATCGCCGAAGCTCTCGACAAGCGCGCCGGTGTGATCGGCAATGAAGGAATGGCCGTAGAAGAGTTGCGCCGCCGCGCCGTTCTCCTCCAGCCCGATCCGGTTCGCGGCGACGACCGGCACGGCATTCTCGACCGCATGGCCCTCCATGGCGCGCCGCCATCTCCCATGCGTATCGAGCGCGGCGTCGTACGGCTCCGAGCCGATGGCTGTAGGGTAGAACAGAACCTGCGCCCCGGCGAGCATCATGGCGCGCGCGCATTCGGGGAACCACTGATCCCAGCAGATGCCAACGCCGATCGCGCCATGCTTCGTCTTCCAGACTTTGAAGCCGGTGTCACCGGGGCGAAAGTAATATTTCTCCTGATAGCC
>JBAVVQ010000104.1:0-1813 GCA_049697375.1 Rhodomicrobium sp. | reverse complement strand
GAATGGAAATAGAGTTTCGGTCTTCGCTGTTCGTAATCAAAAGGTGTGGGCTGATGAATTGACGCAACAGTAAATTCTTTTCGCCTGTCCGTGTATTGATGGCTTCAGCAACCACAAGTGAGCCGCTTACAACTTGAGTAATAGCCTTCTTCGAACAGTCGGCGATGATGAGGTCATTCTCTTTGATCTCGAGTTCGCTCAAAACGCCCGACAACACGCGAAACATGCGCTGGCTTGACGAGGCGAGCGCTTTCTCGACCGCTGAACCCTTCGGGGGAACGTACGGCGCAAGGTCGGACGCGTGCTCGAAACTCTCTTGCGGCATCAACTCGATCATGGGAACTCCTAAGACCTTGGCAAGCGCGCCGAGCTTGGAGAGCTTCACTCCCCGAACGCCCGCTTCCACGCGCGATAAATGGCTCTCGGAAAGACCGACCTTCTCGGCCAGTTGACCGAGCGTCAGACCCTTTTCGATGCGCAATTGCTTAATACGATTTGTGCTCATACTCGTGTTATTTGCCCTATAAGACAAGAATTCAACCAAACTTTGGTAGAATCCTGTTGATAACAGACTTGCTAAATCAGCATCGAAACAGGCATGTGATGGCAGGAAAGGAGTATCCCTATCATGCTGCTTGTTCAACAGCTTCACGATTTCCTCGTCCGCACCGGCCAGACGCGGGAAGACTTCGCGGTTCAGATGGGTGTCAACCCCTCTTTGCTCTCGCGACTCATTCCATGCGACGGCGGCCCGCCCATCCGGGAACCGAGGCTCACCACCATGAAGAGGGTCGTTGCGGCTTCGGGCGGCTCAATCAGGGTTGAGGATTTCTGCCGGGCGGGCGCCTTTCTGCCGCTCAAGGACGGCGAACGAGGACCCCGCGTTATTGGCAAATGCCGCAAACCATCCCGGAAGGCTCAGCGGGCTGAGCGCCGGCAAAAACGGGAGCGCCGGGCATGACGGCGCTCGATCCCGGTCTTCCTGATTCTCCCGAAGCGCCCTCGACGAAATGGACCAGTGAGCGCATCGCCTTCATCACCGAGCAATATCTGATCTTCCGCAAAAGCGGCGGCGAGATCGCGCGCATGCTGGGTCCGGCCTTCACGCGCAACTCGGTCACCGGAAAGCTGTTCAGGACGGGCGCCTTGAAGGCGAGAAGCGGCCTCGGCCTTGGCCAAGATCACGGCTTGCCGAGAGGCAGCAATTTCGGCAACCCAAGGTCCAGGTCCCCGAAAAAGCAGGAGGATGCCAACGCTTCTCCGGTTCCCGCGAACCAGTCCATGGAGGCGTTTCCTCAGCCTGAGCCCGGCGGCGCGGAACTCGTCAAAAAAACCGAAGCGCTCTTTGAGATCGACGGTATTGCGCTCATCGACGCCAAAGGAGGCCAGTGCCGATGGCCCGCAAAGTCTGTCGATGGCGCAGCGCATGTCTGCGGCGCGCCTAAAGTTCTCGGGGCTTATTGCGAAACCCATGCCGCCATCGCCTTTCGGAGCGCGAGCCCGCCAGCCCCTGAGATCCGGGGCCCCGATCAGCAAACAGGCCCCGCTCGAGGCAGGAGCGGGGCCCCCTTTGGAGAGGCGTCATGACAAAATCCATCAGGTTGCGTTTCGCAGGCCCTGTCAAGGACGCCTCCCGAAAACAGGGGGTGCACCATGCCTAGCAGCGCAGCCCGCGAATGGGCGATGCCGGAATTCCTCCCGGATCTCCCTCACAACATCGAGCTGGAGCAAGCTCTTCTGGGCGCTTTGCTGATCGCGAACGCAAGCTATCATAAGGTCTCGCCGCTGGTGACGCCGGCCGACTTCTATGAGC